>NZ_JACRGA010000011.1 GCF_016217785.1 Methanobacterium sp. | reverse complement strand
TTTCTGTGGGTTGTGTTGTGGGTGTGGTTTGTTCTGTGGGTGGTTGTCCGTCTGCTGTTCCCCAGATTTCTGTGGGTTGTGTTGTGGGTGTGGTTTGTTCTGTGGGTGGTTGTCCGTCTGCTGTTCCCCAGATTTCAATTACCATGGGTTCTGTTACTTGTATTGCACTAGCAGCTGTTGCAGTTCCACTTGCAATTATTATAATTAATAAGGTGAATAAGAATAAACTCAGGGTTCTTTCTGCATTGAATTGTAGGTTATTGCTCATTTTTTCCACCCCTTCAAATATAATGACATGACTGTAACGATTTTTCGGTCGTTACTTTCTTCATATAAATACTTAGTTTCACAAAGGGTTATAATTTCATGAGTTTTTAGTGACAATAATCACAATAGTTTGTGATAATGCTCACAAAGAGTACTGATCTTTTCTATTAATAAGGATTATTATCCAATTTTAAGGCCCTATATTAATGTTTGGTGCATTTATGGTTGTATCAACATTCTAAAACTCTATCCAGTTTTTAATTATTCATTTAAATTTTATTTGTTTAATAATATTTTTCTAAAAACAGAATACTCTATTATTTATAGTTTTAAAACATTTTCATCGTATTATAATAATTTTACAATGATCATGGGATTCATACCATGTTTTTAAAGATTAATAAAACATTACTGTACAAAAATATGATATATGATGCTGTAAGATGAATAATAAGTTGATCGTAGCAAAATCATAAATTCAAACTATTTCGATATGTATTTCAAATAATGTAGTATTGGTAATATGGGAATTATTTCAAATTTTATAAAATTACCTCCCAGGGATAAACTGGTGGCTATCGAGGCATTATTCTGGGTAATCGTGATCAGACTCATGGTCTGGATATTTCCCTTTAAATTTGTGCAGAAAAGCGTGCAGAAGATCGCCAATTACTTCCTCTCTTCAGACAATGTTCATATAGTGTCTATTTCCAGTTTGAGGGTGATAATAGTTGTTGTTAGTAGATACGTGCCCCGAGCAACCTGCCTGGTACAGGCAATGGCAGGATACATATTATTCTCCAAGTATGGTTACACCACTTCTATTAAAATAGGAGTATTGGATCAAAATGGTGAGTTTGAAGCCCACGCCTGGCTTGAAAATGGTAATTCTGTGGTTTTAGGGGAATCTGAGAAGGATTTTAAAACTATAATGGATATTAGCATGGACTAAATATAAAATTTTATATAGGTTAAATAATTAGAGGAGATTTATTTGGGGAATAATAAATACAAAAACAGCCTTCTAGGTCAGTACACCAGAAATTTAACAGAGTTAATGCCCAGAAAAGTTGCTCTGGCCATAGCCTTGATGGTTGTCATCAGTTTCAACGAGGCAGTTAGCTTGCTGATTCTAATTCCCCTCCTACAACTGGTGGGCCTGGACGTGGGTCAGGGGTCACTGGGACAACTTGCAGGATTAGTATCATCATTTTTCACGGCTTTGGGTTTGCAACCAACTCTAATCATGGTTTTGGTTATTTATGTATTGGTGATAAGCTTAAGTGCATTTTTAACCCGATACCAGACCATTAAAACATCCCAAATCCAGTACGAATTCGCCGCCCACCTCAGAAAACGCCTTTATAATTCCATTATTAATTCTTCATGGTTGTTTTTTTCTAGAATGAAGACCTCAAACTTCGCCCATGCACTTACCAATGAGATTGACAGAATAAGTGTGGGGACTGGTCAGTTTTTAACTTTCATTGCCAGTATCATGATTTTGGTGGTGTACATTGTCTTTGCCTTAGAACTGGCTGGACTCCTCACGGGTGTTATTTTTGCAGTGGGAATTGCCATTCTTTTAATCCTTAGGAGAAGGGCTTCCAAGTCTCGGTCCAGTGGTGAGGAGATAACCACAACTACAAGGGATATATATTATTCTATAATGCAGCACTTGGATGGTATGAAAACCATCAAGAGCTTTGGAATGCAGGAAAAAAACATCCAGGTTTTTTCCGACCAGACTAACCAGGTTGCCAGTAATTATCTGGAAACCATTAAAAGCTACGCTGATGTTAAATTGTTATTTGATGTTGGTACTGTGATTGTACTGGCTATTATGGTCCTGGTCCTTATTCAGGTAATCAAGTTACCCACAGCTAGTTTATTTTTATTGATATACCTCTTCGTGAGGATGATTCCTCTGTTTTCATCTATCCAGCGTGCCTATCAGTACTTTATCAATATGTTACCAGCCTTCCGGAATGTGATGGATCTGGAAGAGCAGTGCCTGGAAAATAGTGAGATTGCTGGTTCTGGAGATACCGTTGAGGGAGAACTTGAACTTAAAAAGGAGATCCGCTTTGAAGATGTCACTTTTTCATATAGGAGTGAAGAACATTTCACCATAAAAGATATGAAACTCAAGATCCCTGCTGGTAAGACAACAGCCATAGCAGGACCATCTGGTGCAGGTAAGAGTACAGTGGCTGATCTGGTCATGGGACTCATACAGCCCGACGGAGGAAAGGTGGCTGTGGATAAATGGATTGTTTCTGATAAGTTACTCACATACTGGAGAAACAGGATCGGATACGTGGCCCAGGAGACTTTTCTTTTCAATGAAAGTATTAGATTTAACCTGCTACTGGCCTGTCCGGATGCAGAGGAAGATGATCTCAAGGAAGCCCTGAAACTGGCTGCGGCCTATGATTTTGTCTTTAAACTTCCTGAAGGATTGGGCACCATAATAGGAGATAGGGGTGTCAGATTGTCAGGGGGTGAACGGCAACGCCTTGCACTGGCACGGGCTTTATTGCGAAAACCATCCCTATTAATAATGGATGAAGCCACCAGTAACCTGGATTCAGAGAACGAGAAAAAGATATTGAAGGCCATTGAAAACCTTCACGGTGACATAACTATCTTAATGATTGCCCACCGGCTTTCCACCATTAAAAACGCGGATTATATTTATCTAATTGATGGTGGAAAGATTATGGAGTCGGGGACCTGGGATGAATTATTGAAAAATGAAAAAGGTTGGTTCTGGGATATCTGTGGGGTGCAGGGTGTCAATAGGTGATTTAGATTTAATATTCCCCTTTTGCAGATAATATTTTAACCTCAAATTTAGCTATTTTCTTATCAGGATCATCAAACCGAGCATAGAAAGATGACTTTCCATTAGCGGGTATATTTTGAGGGTTTAAATAGGGTGTATCATTAACTGCAAACACAGTATCGTTTGAATAATAAGTGGTAACTGTTATTTTAGTATCCAGGGCTTCAAAGGGGTTTTGGTTTAATATAGATCCACTTACATAGTAAAGTGAGTCATTATTCTCGCTGCGATTACCGACACTATTGGAAACTTTAATTGCATCCATGGATATTTTCTTCTCCCCCCATGTGTTATTGGCTTTGGTGTTATCTATACACCCTGAGTTGGCTAATATAATTAGGATAAAAGAAAAGATGAAAATAGCCGATAGTTTTTTTCCCATATTAATCACTTAATCTTTATACTAACTATAAAATATAATGGATCAAATAAGTTTTTTCATTAATATTTTTATTTGAGTGATCCAATGGCTAGAAAATATGATCTGAAACCAGAAGACCAATTACTTCTTAATTGCTCTTTAACTCAGGCTTCTGAGGGTAATGTAAAAAAGATCAAACAATTAAGTGCCATGAATCTAGACTGGGACTATTTAATTAACATGGCTTATTTGCATCGTATAAGCCCTTTATTATACTGGCACTTGAATAAAATATCTCCGGATGCAATCCCCAGCAATTTGAAAATGGAGTTACAGAAACATTTCCATAAAAATGTCCGGAAAAATCTTGGAATGTTCAAAGAACTTCTGGAAGTCATTGATGTACTGCAGAAACAGGGCATCACCCCTATACCTTATAAAGGCCCAGCACTAGCAATAATGACTTACAAAAACCTTGGATTCCGCATATTCGGTGATCTGGATTTTTATGTTCCCTTAAAAGACGTGCCCAAAACAAGAAATCACCTAGTTAAAGCGGGTTATGAACTCTGGATGAACCTCACCCCTGAACAAGAAATGGCCTTCTACAAGTTTCAACGCGAATATCATTTTACAAACAAAAAAACAGGCATCACCCTGGAGATAAAATGGAAATTATTATCCATGGTTTCAATCCAGAATAAACCCTTTTTCAATAAAAACGAATTCTTAAGGGAAGTTGACCTCGATCAATTCAAGGTGAAAACCATATCTCCTGAATATTTGATATTAATTTTATCAATTCACAATGCCACTCACTCTTTTTCAAGCCTTTACAGGTTTTGTGATATTTCTGAACTTATAAAATCAGAGGATAAAATAAACTGGCAGAATCTTTTAGAAATTGCAAGTGATTTGGGTGTGCAAAGAATATTTATGATAAATCTATATATTTTAAAAGAGCTATTTGGAATAAAACCTTCAAAAGAGGTTTTAGAACAGATAAATAATGAAGATGTAGAAATCATATCTGTAATTATTATTAAAAGATTATTCACACCAAAAACATTGGGAATGTTGGAGAAAGTCATTTTTCACATGAAAATACGTGAAAAAAGAGGAGACAAAATTAACACCATGTTAAATATGATCTTTTTACCTACACCTGGAGTGATTAGTAGTGTTTCCGTACCCAGAGTTTTTGAACCTCTTTACTACATACTCCGCGTATTCCAAATGTTAAAAAATATAATTCACCTATAATATAATTATAGTAATCAACAAAGATTCATTTCCAATACTGATGATATATAAGGGGAGTATTAATGGAAACTAAGAAAATACTGGTAACAGGTGGAGCAGGATTCATAGGAACCAATCTCGTTAACGAATTAAAGGGAAGAGGGCATGAAGTATTTGCTATTGACCTCTTACACAACAACAGAGACAACTACCAGCGCTGTGATGTGCGCAACTATCGGCAGCTTGAACGAATCTTTGAAAATAATGAATTTGATTATGTATATCACCTAGCTGCTGAATACGGCCGTTGGAACGGTGAAGAATACTACGAAAACTTGTGGCAGACTAATGTCATCGGAACCAAACACATAATCCGGTTACAGGAAAAATTGGGTTTCAGGATGATATCTTTCTCATCAGCTGAAGTTTATGGTGATTACAATGGGGTAATGAATGAAGATGTTATGTTAAACAATCCTATTAAGGACACTTACCAGATGAATGATTATGCCATAACTAAGTGGGCTGGTGAGCTTATGTGTATGAACTCTGCCACCATGTTCGGAACAGAAACCGTGCGTGTTCGCCCTGTAAACTGTTATGGGCCTCATGAAGAATATTCCCCATATAAAGGTTTCATACCTATTTTTATCTATAAAGCTCTACATAATCAACCCTATACTGTTTATAAAGGACATAAGCGCATCATTGACTACGTGGGGGACACTGCATTCACTTTTGCTAATATTGTGGATAATTTCGTCCCTGGAGAGGTTTACAATGTTGGTGGAAGAATAGAATGGGAAAAGGATATCAAAGATTATTCAGACATGGTTTTGAATGCTGTTGGTAAAGATGATTCTCTGGTTAACTATGAAGAAGCCGAAGATTTCACAACTCAGGTTAAAACCATAGACTTTTCCAAAGCAATTAAAGAATTAAAACATGACCCTAAAATAGATCCTGAAAAAGGAATTGAAAAAACCGTTGAATGGATGCGATGGTTTTATAGGGTGGAAGATTGATTAAATTTATTATCTGTTCATGCTATGTGGGAGATTTATATGGATTACACAGATTACAATGATAAAACAGTTTTAGTAACAGGTGGTGCAGGTTGCGTTGGAAGCAACCTCACAAAGAAGTTATCAGAATACGCAGGCAAGGTTATTATTCTGGATAATCTTGACTCAGCATATGAATGGAACATTCCTGAAGCTGAAAATATATCCTTTGTTAAAGGAGATATATTGGATGATGAGATGCTAAAAAGGGTTTTCAAGGAAAAACCAGACTATGTTTTCCACCTGGCAGCTCATTTCGCCAATCAAAACTCAGTGGACAACCCTGAACTTGACCTCATGGTTAACGGAATGGGTATTCTAAAAGTTTTAGAGTACGCTCATCTGGTAGGGGTGGAACGTTTCGTTTATTCATCCTCTGGATGTGGAGTATATGGATTAGACTCTAAAATGCCCTTTGAAGAACCCGATATTTCAATTAGCCTCCATACACCTTATCAAGTCACCAAACTTATAGGTGAACTTTACACTAACTATTTCCACAATCTATATGGATTACCAATTGTTAACGCCAGATTCTTCAATGTTTTTGGTCCAGGGGAAGTTCCAGGAAAGTACAGGAATGTCATTCCCAACTTCATGTACTGGTCAATGACTAATCAGGCATTGCCCATAACTGGGGATGGTTCAGAAACTCGTGACTGGACCTATGTGGATGATATTGTTAACGGTCTTCTGGCTATGGGAATTGTTGAAGAGGCTATTGGTGAAGCAATTAACCTTGGTTCAGCTGAAGAAACAAGAGTTATTGACATGGCTAATATTGTGAATGAGTTAACCGGTAACACTGAAGGAATAGCCTATGCGGCCCGCAGAGACTGGGATGCCAAAACACGGTTACTTTCTTCCATTGAAAAAGCCCGAAAAATCCTTGATTACAACCCGCAGACCGGATTTAAAGATGGTTTGAAAAAGACTCATTCTTGGTTTGTGGAAAATTGGGAAGACATCGAAAAAAGCGCTGAATTCTGATATTTATGAATATACTTGTTGTACAAGAATCCGACTGGATCCAGAGAAACCCTCATCAACAACACCACCTCATGGAAAGATTATCTTTGAGAGGGCATAAGATCCGGGTTATTGACTACGAGATCGACTGGAAAACTAATAAAAATGAAGGATTGATCTCAAAAAGAACAGTTTTCAGAGATGTTCATAAAATCCATGATGAGGCCCGGATAGATGTTATAAGACCAAGTCTACTTAAGATTCCTGGTTTGAATTATTTTTCATGGGCATGGACTAATTGGAGAGAAATTAATAGACAGATAAAGGAGTTCAAACCAGATGTAATTGTTGGGTTTGGTCTGATTAATACTTACATTGCTTCTAAGGTTGCTAAAAAACATAATATACCATTTGTTTATTATCTCATTGATGTTCTTTACACTTTAATACCTGAGAAGTCGCTGCAATACATTGGTAAACAGGTTAACAAGAAGATTATCAAAAATTCGGACTTAGTTATAACCATTAATAAGAAGCTTACAGAATTTGCTGTTAAATTAGGTTCTGATAAAGAAAAAACAATTATTATCGATGCCGGTATTGATTTTAAAAGATTTGACCATAAAATTGATGGTTTTCATATTCGCAAAAATTATGGTGTTAATGATGAGGAGTTACTTCTTTTCTTCATGGGATGGATTTACCACTTTGCAGGTGTTAAAGAAGTAGCAGAGAAAATAGGTAAAGAAAATAATAAAAATATTAAATTGATGGTTGTTGGCGATGGAGACGCTTATCCAGATTTAGTAGAGATCAGAGATAAATATCAAATGGACGATCAACTTATATTAACGGGTAAACAACCCTACAATAAGATACCGGAATTCATTGCTGCATCAAATGTCTGCATTCTCCCTGCTTATCCTGATGAAGTTATAATGCAAGATATAGTACCTATAAAAATCTATGAATATATGGCCATGAGTAAACCTGTGATAACTACTCATTTACCTGGTGTAATAGCTGAATTTGGGGAGAATAATGGTGTGGTTTATGTTAAAAATTCGAAAGATGTAGTTTCAAAATCAATTAACATGAATATTGAAAAAGAAGGCGAAAAATCCTGGAAGTTTGTAAGACACAATGACTGGGAAAAACTTACGGATTTATTTGAGAAAAGAATAAAATTGGAAAATTAGGAGGGCATTAAATGAGCGATCTTAAAGTAGGGGTCGTAGGTTGTGGCTTAATATCACAATTAAGACATATACCTGCATATAAAAAACTTAAAGGTGTTCAACTTCAAGCAGTTTGTGATTTAAATGAAGATTTAGCAAGAGAAACAGCAGAAAAATTCAAGGTTCCAAATTTTTACACTAAAACTTCAAAAATGTTTGCAGATGAAGATCTGGATATTGTTGACATTTGTGTTCCTCCCCAAATCCACGCACCAATAGCAGTTGAGGCTATGGAAAGTGGTTCTCATGTAATAATGGAAAAACCAATGGCTCTCAACGCTTCTGATTGTGAAGAGATGATAAGAATAGCTGAAGAAAAAGATTTGAAGCTTTCTGTAGTTCACAACGATCTTTTCCACCCGCCATTCATAAAAGCTAAAGAAATGGTTCATAAGGGCGAAATTGGTGAATTTAGAGGTATGAGAATATTTTTATCCACTCCAAAACATGATATGATTGATCTTAAAGATCATTGGTATCATAAACTCCCGGGGGGAGTGATTGGGGAAACAGGACCACACATATCTTACATGTCACTTGAGTTTTTGGAAAACATAAAAAATGTTGATGTATTCGCAAAGAGTTTCTTGAATTATGATTGGGCGCCGCATGATGATTTCAGGATAGAGATCGAAGCTGAAAATGGATTCAGTTCAGTAGCTTTAACATATACCACTAATTATTGGGCTGCAACAATTGATATCATTGGCAGTAAAGCCATGTTACATATAGACTTGGATGCGATGCAACTAGTTAAGCATAAACTTGGTGAATTGAGTTATATGCCGGTTGCCAAACAATCTTTAGGTCATGTAGGGCAAAGAATTGGTAGTACATTATCTACCACAATAAATGTTCTTTCTGGAAGGCAAAAAATTGGAACAGAGATTGTGGTTGAAAAATTCGTGGAGAGCATTCTTAATGGAGATCCGCTTCCTGTAGCTGCTCAGGAAGGATTGGAAGCTACTAAGTTGATGGAAGATATTGTTGGAACGTATAAGAAGAAATACGGGTTGGAATAAATGGGCGTAAGCGATTCAATAACTTTTAAGGCTTTAGGTCTCCTTTCAGCTTATAGTTCTTTTTCAAAGACATATAATTTTTTAAAAGAGTCGCAATTTTGGAGTAAGGATCAGCTTGAAGAATACCAGTTAAATAGGCTGGAAGAGTTATTGCATCATTCTTATGAGAACGTTCCGTATTATACCAGAGTTTTTAATGAAAGGGGTATTAAACCACGCGAAATTCAGGATTTTAATGATCTTGAATTATTACCCTTCTTAACAAAGGAATTAATAAGAGAAAATTTGAACGATTTAAAGGCAAAAAATGTTCCAAATAATAGATTTGAATATGTTACTACTGGAGGAACCAGTGGGGTTCCATTAGGGTTTTATTATGAAAAAGGTGTTTCGAGGGCAATAGAATGGGCTTTCATAAAAACATTATGGGATCGAGTAGGCTATAATTTCCGTGATAAGTGTTTGATACTTAAAGGAGATACAGTTGAATCGGCTAAGAAAGGAATATTTTGGAAAAATACATTTTTTGGTCGTTGGTTAGTATTATCGTCTTATCACATGACTGATGCAAATTTAGGTCATTATGTTGAAAAAATAAGAGAATTCAAACCCAGTTTCATCCAAGCTTACCCCTCAACAATTACAATTTTGGCGTATTATATGCAAAAAAATGATATAAAACCTTTTGAAAGTGTAAAATCTATTTTATGCGGATCTGAAAATATTTATCCTCATCAAAGACAACTATTGGAAAAAGTATTAGATTGTAGGGTATATACTTGGTATGGTCATTCTGAAAGAACGGTTTTAGCAGGTGAATGTGAAAAAAGCAATCACTATCATATATTCCCCGAGTACGGAATATTTGAATTAGTAGATGATGGGGGGAAAAAAGTTAAAAGTGATGATGCAATAGGAACAATTGTTGGAACCGGATTAACAAATTATGTTATGCCCCTTATTAGGTATAAAACTGATGATTTAGCGACATATTCAACTAAAAAATGCAAATGTCAAAGAAATTACCAACAAATTAAAGATGTTAAAGGAAGATGGGTTCAAGAATTCATAATTGCTAATGAGCATCGTTTAATACCGATAACTGCTCTAAATATGCATTCAAATGTCTTTGACAATGTTGAACAATTCCAATTTCATCAAGACAAAGTTGGTGAAGTTATCTTAAACATAGTGAAGAAACCTTCATACATCCAAAAAGACAGTGAGTATATTCATACAGAGCTTATGAAGAAATTAGGAGATTTATCGCTAGAACTTAAATTTGTGGATGAAATTCCTAGAACTTCACGTGGGAAATATAGATTCCTGATTCAAGAATTAAATTTCAATTAAATAAGGAGATTATATGAAGATTCTTCAAGTTATTGAATGGTTTTTTCCAAGGAGTGGTGTTGTTCAGTCTACTTACAATCTTACCAAGGAATTGATTTGTAGGGGACATGATGTTACCATAATCACTACAGATTTTGATTTTGATGAAGATTTTGCTAAGGGCCTCGAAAATGTTGAAATAATAAAATTTAAAACTATTTCCTCCAAGTTTAATTTTATTTATTCTCCATCCATGAAAATTTGGTTAAAGGAAAATTTAGAGAGTTATGATGTAATTCATCTCCAAGATTTTAGAACATACCAAAATTGGGTAGTCCACAAGTATGCAAAAAGATTTAAAATACCATATAGTCTACAAGCACATGGATCGGTATTACCTTTTTTCAGTAATGAATTGTTAAAGAAAATTTATGATTTATTTTTTGGATATGATATTTTGAATCATGCTGATAAGTTAATAGCTCTTACTGATGTGGAGGTCGAGCAGTATAAACTGATGGGTGTAGATGAGAAAAAAATTGTGATTGTACCCAATGGTATTGATATCAATCAGTTCAAAAATTTACCAAGTAAAGGTAAATTTAAAGACAATTATTGTATCCAAAAAAATGAGAGAGTAATCCTATATTTGGGCAGAATAAATAAAATAAAAGGTATAGATCTGCTTGTAAATGCTTTTTTACACTTGACAAAAGAATTAGATAACATACGTCTTGTAATTGTTGGTCCGGATAGTGGTTTTTTATCAGAATTAGAAAAACAAATAGATCCTACCATTAAAAATAAGATGTTGTTTACAGGACCTTTATATGGGAAAGATAAATTGGAAGCATATGTTGATGCTGATGTTTACGTATTACCCTCTATCTATGAAACTTTCCCCCTAACTGTGTTAGAATCATTGGCATGTGGTACTCCTGTAGTTGTTACTGATGTTTCCGGTATTTCTGATATAATTGATAATAAAGTGGGTTTTGTTGTTAAAGAATCTAATGCAATGACTAAAGCTATGTTGACTTTACTTAAAGATCCAAAATTAAGTGGAAAGTTTTCTGTTAATGGAAAAAAAGTAATAAAAGAGGAGTTTAGTTTAGAAATTGTAGTGGAAAAAATGGAATGTGTTTATAAAGAAATAATTCACAAATATTGAATTAATTTATGGACAAAGAATTTTTTATATTTTAGGTTAAAAATGATAGTAATCCATCAATTATATTGTTGTTGGGGTATTTTTATGAATGTCAAAAGTTTTTATAATGAAAGAGAAGTTGAAGGAAGTTCAGGATACCTCAGAAAAAAAGTATTAAAAATTATCAGTACACATCAAATAAAAGCGGATAAATATCTTGATATTGGAAATGGGAATGGGGATTTCACATTAATGATAGGAAATGAAATACATTCTAACGAAATTTTTGGTATTGATATTAGCAATGAGGCCGTAAGGCTCGCTAAAGAGAAAGGTATTAATTCATTTGCTATGAATATTAATAGCCAACAACTTCCTTTTCCGAATGATTATCTTGATCTGATAACGGCAATGGACATTATCGAGCATTTAACGAATTCAGACAACTTATTAAATGAAGTTTTTAGAGTATTGAAACCAGGAGGTGTATTTTTGGTTTCATCACCTAATATTGGAAGTTGGTTAGCAATAATTAGCCTTTTATTTGGTTATCTGCCGCCTGCTTATGAAATAAGTCTTGAGCATAGAATAGGAAAACCATTTGGCGAAAAGGTAAAAATACCTTTGGCTGAAAAACCTATTGGCCATATTAAACCGTATAACCTTAGATCCCTTAAAGAACATTTAGAAATCGTTGGGTTTAACATTCAAGATATACAATCAACAAAATTAATTAATGATAAGGGAGTTTTAAGATCTTTAAGCTTATTGGACGGATTTTTTTCGAAGATTAAGATTTATGCATCAGGGATAATCATCTTAGCCAAAAAGGAGTAATATGAATAAAATTAATATACTGTACTTCAGTTCTTCAAGAGGTATTGGCATTACCTATCATTTAACAGAGTATATTCAAGTACTTAAAAGAAAAGGTGTAAATATAATAGCAGTATATGGTGGGCCTATTGAAGGAAAACAATTTGATCTAATTAAATCATTGAATGAAAATAATATTATTAATCTTCACATCCCTCAATTAGAGAGCATTAATCCAGTTCATATTATAAAAAACATTATTTTTATTGCAAGGTTAATTGATGAAAATGATGTAAATATAATTCAATGTCAAGGAAATATCAATTTAATTATAACCTTTTTTGCAACGAAAGTATCAAATAAAAAAACTAGAAAATTCACTTATTTCCATTCATTTCCACTCAACTATTTTAAAAATATAAATAATCAAAATATTATTCTACATATTCTAATGGTATTTTATAATTATTTCCTTGATTGTGTGTTTCCTGTATCTAATCAAACCCGGAAAAGTCTGTTAGATGCTGGTTTAAATCATGAAAAGGCCGTAGTTATCCATAATGGACTAGATTTTGTGAAAATTAATAAGTTTAAGAGTAAAAATCTCAATAAAGATGAAAAAAAGATTTTGGATAGAATTGGAAACAAAAAATATGTTATATATGCTGCTCAGTTAGAGGAACATAAAGGGCATAAAATATTGTTAAATTCATTTAAACTACTTTCAAATCATTTAAAAGACGTTAAATTAGTTATAGTGGGTGATGGTAGCCTTAGGGATGAATTAATTTCTTTTTCAGTAGATTGTGGGCTCGAAGAAGTTGTTAATTTCACTGGTAAATTAGAATACGAAACAACTATTAAATTAATGTCTAAATCTTATTTTGCAGTAGTGTCTTCATTTTCAGAAACATTTTGTCATGCAATGATTGAACCTATGGCTTTAGGAAAGCCAGTGATAACGACTAATGTTGGGGTTGCTGAAGAAACTATTTATGATGGTTATAATGGTTTCATAGTTCCTGTTGGTGACTCCTATGAAATGTCAAAAAAGATTAATTATTTGATTGAGAATCCTATTATTACAGAGAAAATGGGAGCAAATGCTAAAAAAACTGTAGAAAAAAAGTTTTCGAATGAGGTTATATCTGAAAAATTATTAAAGATTTATAATGAATTATTAAAGACTTAAACAGTACAATAAATTTTATATTAATGATTACCATGTTAACAATTGATAATATATTCCAAATTAATGATTGGAAATTAAAAAAGTTTTTAAGTTTAGTGCTATCAATCCAGGTCATTCTTTTAGGTTCTATCATACTGCCTATGTTCAACATAAGATTACCATTTGTTACTGAAGTTATTGGTTTTATTTACTTAACATTTGTTCCAGGATTCCTAATACTTAGAATACTGAAAATTCATGATTTAAGCAGTATGGAGTCTATTTCTTATGCAATGGGATTAAGCTTAACTGCCCTAATGATCATCGGGTTTTCATCTAACCTTATTTATCCTATTTTAGGCATAAATAAACCTCTTTCGCCCTTTTATTTAATTTTAACAATGACTATTTTTACAATAATCCTGTGTATCATATCATATTTTCGTGATGATGGATTTCATTTAAATAAAAAGATTAATATAAATCCAGTTAACCTATTCATCTTATTGTTACCTTTTATTGCAATAATTGGCACATTTTTCATGAATTATTATCAGAATAATTTCATAATGTTGTTATTTATATTGATTATATCCATTATCCCACTTTTGGTTGTTTTTGGTAAAATAAAAAGTGAATATTATCCTTTAGCGATATTTGTTGTTTCTTTGGCTCTTTTATTTCACAGATCTCTAATATCCCAGTATGTTTGGGGTTGGGATATAAATTTTGAATATTATTATGCTTCAATTGTTTTGAATAATTCATTATTGAGTTATATGTCTTCTTCCACACCTAATTCTATGTTAAGTGTTGTTATTATTGCTCCGTTTTATTCAATCTTTACCAATATAAGTCTTAACTATGTTTTCAAAGTCATATACCCATTTATTTATTCTTTCGTACCACTAATATTATATCAAATATATAAAAAACAAACTTCAGCGAAAATTGCTTTTTTAGCTTGTTTTTTCTTTGTTTCGGTATTTGTATTCTATGAAGAAATGCCACAGCTTGCAAAACAACAAATAGCTGAGTTATTCTTTGTATTACTATTGTTATTGATAGTAGATGCTAAGATTGAAAAAATCAAAAAATCCATATTATTTTTAATTTTCGCAGTAAGTTTAATAGTTTCACATTATGGATTAACTTATATTTTCATATTGATGCTTGTCATTTCTGTGTTAATTCTTTCAATGATTGATAATAGTCGATTTGAAAAAATATTTAGTAATATAAAACATTCAGTTAATTCGAATTCTCTCAATAACAATATAACATTAACCTTTCTGCTCTTTTTTGTAACCTTTACTTTGGCTTGGTATATTTATCTTACATCTTCTTTAACGTTTATCTCGTTAGTATCATTGGTAAACAAAATTTCAAGTGGAATATTCACAGATATTTTTAATGTGGGAGGTTCAACTCAAGGTTTAAGTCTGATTCAATCAGGAACCAGTTCTTTATTTAGCAAAATAAGTAAATACATTCATTTGTTAAGTCAATTTTTTATTTCATTTGCTTTAATAATGATTATTATGGGCAGATCAAAATTCAAATTTGATAGAATCTTTTTAGCGTTTATATTTTCAAGTTTCATAATTCTATTGGCAGGAATATTTATTCCATATTTCGGATCTAGTTTGAACACTTCTCGATTGTATCATATTTCTTTATTAATAATAGCACCGATGTTTGTCATTGGGTTAATTATGTTTTTACAAGTAATTAATGACATATTAGGTTCAAAAATTCATATTAAACAATTTAACTACCACATTGTCGCTGTTTTCATAATGGTCTTATTTTTGTTCAATACTGGATTTATATATCAAATAGTTGGTGAATCGAGTAATATATCCTTTGAAAATAAGGTTGATTACCCTATTTTTAATGATAAGGATGTAGCAAGTGCAAAATGGATTAATAATTTAACACTTAACACTAAACAAATTTTGTATGCGGATGATAATGCATATAATCTTTTTGCGCAAATTCGAGGTACCCCTGGTCTGTTACGTCAAAATATTTCTTTACCTCGAAACTCGGTTGTATATGCAGATACAAGGAATATTGTTGATGATCGATTCCAGATTAATGGACAATTTTATAATAAAACTTTAGTTCAATTCCGTGAAAGAAAAATGTTTGAATTAAATAAAATTTATGATAATGGTGGTTCTCAGATATTTTTTAATAGTTAATATTAAGTAAGTCTATTATTTTTTTTTAAAATTCTAAAATTGAATATTGGCCTTCATGTGCATGTTTTCGTGGTAGGGGATGTTAATATTTCTTTTAGGCTCCAAATGTGATTGGTGATTTCCATAGACTCTTATTAATTCATATAGCTCATGCATTCAAAAACTTTCACAGCCAAAAATTGTCTCTTCATCAGTTCTTAAATCGTGTAATATTCTGGTAGAACGTGAAGTGAAACTTTTAGAGCATGTTCTGCAATATTTTATGAACAATACTATTTTGGGTCTTGTAAGCCATTACTAAAATCTGTCTTTTCATTTTTCCCGTAATCTGCACAGTTTTATTAGGACAAGCCAATCCACAAAACCAGGTTTAGGGCCACACTCATGAACTACACTTCTCTAGCATAATGATAAAATAATATATAAAACTTCTAGTATTCTAAAGGGTCAATACCAAAATTGATAAATATAATTAAATATCAAAATTAAATGATTTTAGTAAATTTTTTATAAATAAAACTTCTTTCTTACCAATTCCTTTTAGGATTAACATTATAATTAAATAAACTAAAAAAGAAGTCATAATGAAAAATATTATGTCAAATAATTGTATAGGGTTCAAAATACAATATAAAATTAAAATAGGAATTGATGAGATAATGGTCTTAAAAATGAATATATAACTAATTTTTATATTTACATATTCGTTAGATTTGTAAGCAACTACAAAAAATGCTAAAACGTATGAAATCAATGTTGCTATTGCTGCACCTAATATTCCTATTATAGGTATCAAGATTAGATTTAGTATCAAATTTATGACTGCAGCACCAGTCCAAGTGATGCCAACAATTTTCGTCTTTTTTTTCAAGACTATTATGTTCACTATTATGTTATATAGGCCGACCACTAAAAAAGTTAAAGCAGTAAATGGGGTTATAAAAAAAGAGTAATTTGCGATTTCAGTTGTTGTTAATATTGTTAATAATGGTTTAGATAGTGTTGAAAGGCCGAAAAAAACAGGTATTCCAATAAATAAATAATATTTGATTGAATTCTTAATCAATCCTTCAACGTATGAGTGTTCTTCTTCTCCATGACCTTTAGATATCGAAGTTAATATTATAGATGATATGGGGGCATATATCATTGAAAGGAGGTTTCCTAGGGTATAAGCAGGCGAGTACAAACCGACAAAGGTAATTCCGATTATTATTCCAATCAAATAACGGTCACTTGAATTAATTACCCAATCAGAGATAGTTGAAGGTATAATTGGTAGGCCTAATGATAAATATTCTTTAATATTGTTTAATCGGGGGAATATTATTCCAATATTGTATATTATTTGTGAAAGGCTTATGATTAACAATATAAGTTCTGACAAGATACTTCCGATTAACGCACCGTAAATTCCATAGTGTAAAAAAACAACAAAAAAAGATACAATGATGATGTTTATTGAAACTTTTGTAAATGATAATAGACCATAAGTTTTTATTTTCTGTAAACCAATAAAAAAATTTAAAATAAGTGTATTTAGAGTAATGAAAAGGATGTATGCTGATAAAATTTTAACTAAATTAGAATTATCATCAAATAGTAAGTTGGCGATCTGGTCTGACATTAAAAAAATTAGACTTGACACTAATAAACCTGACATTATCACGATAAAGAAAATCGAATAAAAACATTCTTTTATTTTATCTTTATTTTTTTCTCCAGAAACATATCTTAACATGGAGATATTCAAACCTAATAAAGCAAATATGGTTGTTAATCCTGTAGTAGTTGTAATTTGAACCCAAAGACCATACTCATTTAGGGGCATGTTTTTTGTTAGTATTGCGAGTAATAATATTGTACTTAAATTTATAATTATATTAATCAAGAACATGCCAGATGTGTTTTTGGCAAATTTGTTATATTTAGGGGAATGGGTTGTCATTTATATTTCTTGGCCTTTTGATGGATTATTTCTTAGACATAGATCTTTGGTAGACTTCAATTGTTTTTTTTGCTATGTTATCCCACGAAAGATCAGTTTTAAGTTTATTCTGGGCATTTTCACCCATTTTTTTTCTTAATTTTTTATCATTCAATAATTTTATTATAGCTTTAGCTAAGGATTTAGAGTCTTTAGGTGGAACTATTAAACCGGTTTCACAGTTGTCAACAATTTCCGGCATTGCACCAACTCTAGTAATAACCACAGGTTTTTTGAAACCATAAGCAGTTGAAATTACAGCACTTTGTGAAGTTTCAATGTATGGTAAAACCACCAAACTACATTTCTGTAATAATTCAGCTCCGAATTTCCACGAAATACGATAAGGGTATAAAACAAAGTAATTGTCATCACTAATCTGTCTTTTACAAAGTTCAAAATATTCTCTATTTGTTTTTCCTTCGCCCGTTTGGCCAGCTATAACAATTTTAAAGTTAGGAAATTCTCTTTTGATTAATGGTGCAGCTTTTATAAGATAGATTAGTCCTTTATGAAGTCCAATCCATCCAAAAAATAAAATTGAGTCATCTTCTTTAATATCCTCGTCGTAATATTTTAAAAAGGGCTTAACATTTATTTCACCCATTTTTATTGGATAGACTGCATCTGCTGGAAAATCATTAGATCTTAAAAAAATTTCTTTCAGCTTTTTGCCATGTACAATAATAGCACTAGATTTTTTTTTTAAATAAAATTGTACAAATCTAGTTAATAGTGGATTAACACCAGGATGGACCCTTACATCATGAAATGTCGATATTAATGTATGTTTTTTAAGGAATGGGAGAATTATAATAGATAATGGGTCTCCTCCTTGAATATGGATTATATCTGGTTCCATTTGACGTATTTTTTTTATTAAATTTATCAATATATTAATATTTGAGAGTAATAATTTAAAGCTTTTTAATTTCCTTTTTGTTAGTATTAATACATCATTTTCAATATATTCTCCAAATTCATCCAAATCCTCCTTGTCAACTAAAATTATAAGTTTTTCTCCTTTATTGTTTAATGAATTACCCAGTTGAATAGTATAGTCAATGGGTAATCCTCCACTAATAATTAATACGCGCATTTTTTCCCTATCTTTTCCTGTTATTATAAAAGCTTTTTTAATATAGTATCCAATTTAAGTTTTTTAAAAATTTCTTTTACTCTACAACATATTTATTAGGTTAAAACATATAAATTTGCATATGAAAAGTATATTAAAAAAGTTTATATTCAAGACTATGCTGACAATTGACTTTTCAAGGATGATGGAGTGGCCAAAATTACTTGAATATATTGATCCAAAGACAGATGAAGTAATATTGGATTTAGCTTGTGGAACGGGTGAATTAAGTGTTAAATTAGCTAGTTATGGGTGTAAAATCTATGGGATTGATCGATCGAATAATTCCATAAATTTGGCTAAAAAATTTGCAGCTAAAGAGCAAATGAGTTGTGATTTTCAAGTGGGGGATGCTGAATCACTACCTTATCCCAGCGATTTTTTTGATAAAATTGTTTCTAGTTGTTCCTTGGAACACTTTGATGATGATGTTACGGCTTTGAAAGAGATGAATAGGGTTTTAAAGCTAAATGGGTATGTTATTTTATCTGTTGATAGTTTTACATATCCTATAAGTAATGAACTTAAAGAAATACATCGTAAAAAGTTCTATGTAGTCAATTATTATTCCTTAGAGTCTTTAAAAGAAAAACTTATCTCTAATAATTTTGAACTAATTAAAAGTGATTATTTAATTAGATCCGCACTATCCACGTTCGTCTACAACTATCTAATTATTAAAAGTGGGTTAAGTCGTTCCCCTATTCGTGATATGCGGTATTTAATCACTTTGGTTGCTTATCCTTTTTGTTTTATCAGTGATAAATATTTGGGTATATCAGATAAAGGTTATACTTTGTTAGTAAAGAGTCAAAAATCATCAAATAAAGGGTAAATATGAAAGTTCTTTACATAAATCAACAATTAGGTTTTAATCTTTATGGTGGAGTAGAAACTCAGATGATAGAAACCATGAAACATATTAATAGTTTAACTGATGATGTAATGGTGAAATTATTTAATATGTGGGGAGATAAGATAGAAGAATATGATATAGTACATATTTTTAGTCCGAGAACATTCCCATCAGAAAGTCTTTCTATTGCGAATTATGCTAAATCTCATGGTTTGAAGGTTGTTGTATCCCCAATTTTTTTTGATTCCCCCATTTTTGTCAAGGAAACCCATAATTCGCTCTATGCTTTATTATGGAAGTTTTACAAACGTCTAAATAAAGAGTTTTCAGAAATTTCTTATTTGAACTATATAAATCCTAATCGACATCTTGAAGATCTTTTCAAAATATCTGATTTGTTATTACCTAATACTAACGATGAACTTAAATGTTTAATGAAAACATTTTCTCAAATATCTGAAGAAAAATGCAATATAATACCAAATGGGGTGGAATCCAGATTTAAATACGGAAATACAGACGTATTCATGGAAAAATATGGTATTGATGATTTTATATTATTCGTAGGGCGATTAGAGCCCCGAAAGAATGTAATTAAATTAATTGAAGCTTTTGTTGAAAGTGAACTAGAAACAAAGTTAGTAATCATAGGTAAAAAAACAGAGGCTGAGGAATATGGTGATTTATGTCAAATGAAGGGAAATGAAAATGTAATTTTTATCCCATCTCTCCTTCATCAATCTGAACTTTTACGGTCAGCATATAAAGCAGCCAAAGTAGTAACATTGCCCAGCTATTTAGAAACTCCTGGACTTGTAGCTTTAGAGGCAGGATTAGCAGGTTCAAATTTGGTTATAACTGAGGTAGGTGGAACTAAGGAATATTTTGGAGATAAAGCATGGTATATTGATCCTAGAAGTAAAGATAGTATACGTGAAGCTTTAGTTTCGTCATATGCAACTCCAAAATCTCATGGGTTAACAAAAATTATTGAAAATAATTTTACTTGGGATAAAATAGCCAAAAAAACGATTGAAGCATATTATAAAATTTATCAATAAATTATAAAGTTTTCAATTTAATTTCTCAAAAAGTATAAAAAATTCAACATTTATCAAAAATGTTAAAAAACTGCTTATGCATAAAATATATTTTGATATTAAATTTTTAATTTGATACGTGATATTATGAAAGAACTTCAGCAAGGATATCCTAAATTGGATTTACATAAAGAATTATTAAGAAGTAATTTGTTTATAGAGTTAGAAAAATTTTCAAATGTTTTTATTAATCAAAATAAAAATCATATGGAATACTATTCCAAAAAATGGGTTGCTGATCCATTTCATTGGTGGAGCCGTGAATGGGAATATCCATATGTTTATCAAGAAATCAAAAAATCGGTTTCAAAAAAACATGACTTAAACATTTTGGATGCTGGATCTGGATTTACATTTTTTCCTTTCTTCATTTCCTCAAAATATAATAGAGCAACAATAACATGCGCCGACAATGATAAAAATTTAAAGAATATTTTTGATAAAATAAAAAATGATTCAGTATCTTTCAAGTACTCTGACATTACCAATCTTCAATTTGAAGATAATTCGTTTGATTTAATTTATTCAATTTCTGTATTGGAACATTTTAAAGACTATAAAAAAGCTATAAACGAATTAAACAGGGTTTTGGATAAAGATGGGACGTTAATACTCACTTTTGATGTTTCGCTCTATGGATTGGCTGACATGTCAATAAAAAGATCTAAAAAGCTTATTAAATATTTATTAAAGTATTTTAAACTTGATAATGGTTTCGATCCAATCTATGAATTAGAAATTATGGATGTAGATAATTTATTATCTATTAAATGTCCTTTTAAAGATCCTCCTTTAATGCAAAAAATGAGTTCTGTCTTTAAAAATATAATTTACAGTGGTAACTTTACATATCATAATAAAATGACAGTATTTTGTTTATCGTTAAGAAATTAACCAGAAACTAAATTAACTCTTTCCTCCTTTTTAGGTTTTCTCGAAAAATATATTCACAGCTTCTCCGATTTTAAATTCATTTCTTCCTTTTTCCCGACCTTATGTTCATTGAATTTTAATTTTTATAACTCACCAGTAATCAATTCAACCAAATACTCCCCATATTCAGTCTTCTTAGAGTTCTCAGCCAGTATTCAAATAGTCTCTCCATCTATCCATCCCTTGTGGTAGCCAATCTCTTCCAGACAGGCCCGAAGAATCCCTGCCTTTTCTGGAGTGCTTAGTTATTGGCTTCGGAGTCCTATATGTGTCCTGGTGTCCAGCCAGGCAATACATGCCCTAATAACTCAACTTCAACTGTTCCTTAAGGTATTCCTCGTTCACTGAGGTTATTCCAGTTCTCCCGGTCTGATGGGTTTTACATTCTTGGTTATGTCCACCACGCTGTTGTCGTAGAAGTAGAGTCCATTGTATAACATATTATTTGAGGTACTCATGTTTCTCTTCTAGGAGAACATTACCATTATGTATTTATCAGTAAACATATTTCAATTTGTTTAAGAAGTTATTTTTAAATTATGGTGTTTTAATCAAATAGTAAACTATCTTATGAATACATCTAAAAACCATTTTATAACCGAATAAGTCTCAACTGGCTTTTCTACCAGTAAATTATGACACCCATCATCAATAATTCTCATCTCTGAGTTTGGAATAATTTCATTGATTTTCATCCCATGGTGAGTGGGAGTGAAAACATCTTTCTCTCCAGCAATAACCAGGGTGGGTGTTCTTATATCTTTGATAGAATCTATGATGTTCAGATCTATACAGGCATAAATTGTGTCAACAATTGAAGATATTGAACATACACGATCGTTTTCATCCCTAATTCCATGTTATCACCAGCAATGAATCCTCCCCCTACTATAATCTATTTTTATAAATTTTTTTTAGTTCAAAAACCCCATTTATCCTTTGCTAAATATACAAGGCCAACTATTATCGTATATTAGTTTGGATTCAGAAAAAAATATTTATCACTTACTAACAAAAATAACAACTGTATTTGCATGGGGAGTATTCCATATATGGGTTTATTGTATTAGTATTTGGGATATTCCCTAGCTATATTAAATAAACCATTGTAAAGGGAGGTGAAAATAATGAAAACCAAATCAAGAACTAGTAACAATCAATTTATCCTCATTCTTTCTCTCTTTATCCTTCTTTTTGTAGTTTCCATGAGCACCATGGATACTTCATCTGCAGCCAGTACCCTGTACGTTAACAATGACACTGGTAACGATGACTGGGATGGGACCAGTGCCACCTACCAGGGTGGAACAATCGGTCCCAAGGCCACCATTCAAAACGCATCTGATGAAGTAGACTCGGATGGTACCGTGAATGTGGCCAGTGGAACCTACAATGAAAACCTGCAGATCACACGGAGCCTGAACCTCATAGGTGAAAACCGGGACACCACTATCATCGATGGAACTGGTAGTGACCGGGTTATAAACATCGATGCAGTGAATTTCCTGATAGCACACTTCACCATCCAGAATGGACTGACCAGTGATGCCGGTGCCGGTATTTATAAATCATCTGGAACCACCACCATCAACGACTGTACCATAAAAGATAACACAGTCCAGGCCCTTACCGGGGGATGGGGTGGAGGTATCTACAATCAGGAGGGACGACTGAATATCCAGAATTCCCTGCTTACTAATAACAGCGTGGAAACCCTTGACAGTGGAGGCTGGGGTGGAGCCCTGTATGATCGGGGCATAACCACCATTACCAACAGCCAGTTCAACGACAACAAAGTTATCTCCGCCACAGACAGTGCTGCGGGAGGTGCAATCTACAACCTAAATAGTTTGGACATCACTGGCACTGTATTTAACAGAAACAGTGCCCAGGCAGATGACCAGGGAGGAAACGGAGGAGCCATATACAACCACAACAACGGGGTAATCACCCTGGTAAACACTGACTTTTTTGATAACCTGGCCCAATCCCTGGGAGACAACGCCCTGGGAGGAGCCATATACAGTCACCCTGGTGGAATAGTAAACATCGAGGACTGCCAATTTGAAGGTAACCAGGCCCTGGCCGCCGAAGACGGGGGTATTGGGGGAGCCATCCTCAACCAGGAAGGAACCTTCAACATCACATCCAGCTCATTCACCGAGAACACAGCATACTGTGACCTGGAAGGTGGAATCGGAGGAGCAATAACCAATATTGCTGGAATCCTAACCATAACCGACACCATCTTCACCGGTAACCTGGCCCAGGCCGAGGAAATGGGAGGAGTTGCTGGTGCCATCGCCAACATCGGAGGAAATGTCACCTTAACTGATAACACCTTCTCCGGAAACATGGCCCAGGGTGAAGAAATTGGAGGAGCAGCAGGTGCCATACTAAACCTCGGTATAGGTCTTGCCTATACTGAAATTATAAGTGGAGGCATCGAAGTCATTGATGATGTAACACCCACCGACACCTATATGGACATAGTAAACTGCGACTTCTACTCCAACCAGGCCCAGGCCACCACAATGGGTGGAATAGCCGGAGCCATTGGAAACATTTACAGCAACCTATCCATAACTGGCAGCACCTTCACCAACAACCAGGCATTGGTCACTGAAAATATTGGAGGTGTGGCTGGTGCCATCGCCAATATCATGGGAAATGTCACCTTAACTGACACCAACTTCTCCGGAAATATAGCCCATGCTGCAGAAATTGGAGGAGTAGCCGGAGCAATATTAAACCTGGGAATAGACTTCACATTATTCGAAGAACTATCCTCTGAGGATATTATTCCATTTGGTGATGTGGGGTTAATGGACAGCATTGAAAACGCAGAAACCAACCTGGTAATCGATAACTGCGACTTCGACTCCAACCAGGCCCTGGCCACCACTATGGGTGGAATAGCCGGTGCCATTGCTAACCTGGCAGTTGGAGATGCAGTAACCAATCTCTCTGTAACTAGCAGCAGCTTCAACAACAACCTGGCTCAGGTCACTGAAGATATTGGTGGAGTGGCTGGTGCAATTGCTAATCTGGGAGGAAATGTTACCCTAACTGGTAGCATCTTCTCTGGAAATGTTGCCCAGGCCGAAGAAATGGGAGGAGCAGCAGGAGCAATACTGAACCTGGGACTGGGTGGTTTCGGACTCTTTGAAGAGGCCATACACCCCGAAACAACAATGACCATAGTAAACTGTGACTTCCACGAGAACCAGGCCCTTTCAACAAATATAGGTGGACTCGCTGGTGCCATTGGTAACGTGGCCATTGGAGATACTGTAACCAATCTCTCCATAACTGGCAGTACCTTCACCAACAACCTGGCACAAGTAGAAACCATTGGAGGTTCAGCTGGAGCTATTGGAAACTACGGGGGAATAGTAACCATTACCAATTCCCTCCTGGAAAACAACATAGCCCAGGCCGATGAAGAAGGAACCGATATTCCAACTGGAAAGGTGGAGCGATCTACAACCAGAACCAGTTAACAGTCACCGGTAGCACAATCAAAGGAAACCAGGCCATTATAGGTGCTGGGGATGGGCAGGGTGGAGGAATCTACAATGATGGTGGAACCTTCCAGGTGAACTTCAACCGTATCGTTGAAAACTCACCGGAAGACCTCTATAACTCCATAGAAGAGAGCCAACTCGGACTATTTGCCGCTGGTGAAGGCAGTCAGTACAACGCCCAGTATAACTGGTGGGGATCCAACAGTGACCCCTACCTGAGGGGAAGAATTGTTGGTGAACAGGTATCATATGACCCCTGGATGGTCATGAGATTCACCGCCAGCCCGGCCAGCACCACTGCAGGCAGCACTTCCACTTTAACTGCAGATCTGCGTTACGACAACCAGGGTAACTTCCACGACCCAATCAATGGCCATATCCCAGATAATACCATGGTGACTTTCACCACTAATCTGGGAAACGTGGGCAGTAAATCCGTGTCTGTGCCACTGGTTAATGGCATAGCCCTGGCCATCCTACGGGCAGATGAAGGTGCAGGTTTTGCCTGGCTAACCGCCAGTCTGGACAGTGAACTTCTAACCCTGGGAATGACCATCAACCCAACAGTAGCGAGCGCTGCCACCACTAAAACCATCGGTATGCAGGAAACAGGACAACCAATCTTACCACTAATCCTCGCCGGATTAATGGTACTGGGAGGTATCATCCTACCACGTCGAATAAAATAAACCCCTTTTCTTTTTTTTCTTTTTTTTAAATAATTTATATTTAAATCTAAAATAAATAAAAAATTAACTCTTTTTTAAGGAATTACAATACTCCCCTTAATTTAACTCTTAAAAACCTTTATATAAAACTTAATAGTTAAAAAAATAGGTTTATAATAAATCTTAATAGAAACTACGGAGTGGTGAACATTTCTAAACAGAAATCACATGTTAAATCCAGGGTATCCTATTACACTAAAATAACCTTATTGGGAGTGATTATTCTATTAATTGGGATCTCAGGGGTTATCCTATTAATCTGGATCTCAGGATTTATTCTCTTCATTGAGATATTAGGATTATTCCAATTATCCCTACTTGCCTTACTGGTCGTCATAGGACTAATTATATCTAAATATGGATGGTCTAAACGCAGAATATGGAGTAAGGGTGCGAAGGGTGAGAAGATCGTGGCTAAAAAACTTAAGAAATTACCTAAAAAATACACTGCTATTCGGGATGTTAAAATACCAAATTTGGGTGGTGATATTGACCATGTGGTAGTGGGGCCCACTGGAATCTTCGTTATTGAAACTAAAAATTATAAACCAACCTATATCCCTGATGAGGACTGCTGGTACCATACATCTGGAAGAGTATCCGGGTTAAACCCTGCAAAACAGGTGAAATTACAATCATCAAAATTGAATGATTTTCTAAAACCTAAACTGGGAAAAAAATTATATAAGAAGGCGATTTTTCCAGTAATATCTCCAATAAACCATAACTTAATCTTTAAAAATGATATAAAGACTTATGAAATTGTTTACCCTGAAGATCTCGTTCATTACATATCCCATCAAAGGAAAATTCTCAATTCTAATGAAGTTAAGGACATAATTAATATCTTAACTAAGCATGGTTGTATAAACTAGATCTGATTGTATCATAAGTAAAAATGGAAATTAGGTGTTATATTCATTAATCAAATGGATTCGCGCCTATTTTCTGGATTTCCTGGTTATCATAGTAGTAGTATCCTATAGTCGGAATTTATCCAGGTTGAACTCAAATGGTTGTGGGTTTGGTGTGTGGTCGTGGTGACTTTGATTCCTTGAGGGATGGTGTATAAAATCTCTCATTCCATCTTTTGGATCATGAAGATCCAAAATGATCCAAGAAATGATCCAAGAATAATTTATATCAAAACATAAATAACACTTAATTCTGATTAATTAATAATAAAATATTAGTATGACTCATGACCATATATACAATTATGTCTACAAAATCCGTATACAGTATTCGTTTACCGGCACAGTTCCGGAAGATGATGGATGAAATGGATGATGTGAACTGGCAGGAAGAAATACGGCAGTTAACCATCAGATTAGTCCAGGAAGAAAGTAAAAAAAGGCTCCTAAAGGATGCTGAAAGTATCAGGAAAAAGATGAAGGATGTTGAATCAGCAGAACTCATCAGAGAGGATAGGAATGCCCATTAAATATGTTTTAGACTCCTCAGTCATAGCTGCCATATTTTTCCAGGAACCATCCTCGGAAAAAGCTGCCAGAGTAGTTAAAAACCGTGAACTGGTTACTGTTGACCTGGCGCGGGCAGAAGTAGCTAACGTGGCCCGGAAAAGAGTTACCCTGTTTAATGAAGACCGGGAAATAACCACCAGAGCACTCAAGATGAGCATGGAATTCATAGAAACTAGCTGTGAGGTCATCCCCACCCTGGAACTGGTGGAAGAATCCTTTCAGATGGCTTTAAAAAACAAAATTAGTTTCTACGATGCACTTTTTGTGAGTGCATCACTCCGGGAAGATGTACCACTAATTACACTGAATAAAAAACTGGAGAAAATTTCAAACCTGGTTAAATTACTGTAATTTAAGTTATTAAACTTCTGAAAAGCTTATAAATCATCTAAGAACCGTTTTATAACTGAACAAATCTCAACTGGCTTTTCCACCAGTAAATTATGGCATCCACCTTCAATAATTTCCATTCTGGAGTTGGGAATACTTTCATGGATTTTCATCCCATGGTGAGTGGGAGTGAAAACATCCTTCTCTCCAGCAATAACCAGGGTGGGTATTCTTATGTCCTTAATTGTATCTTCCTTAATTGTATCTTCCTTAATGGAATCTGCAAGGTTAACATCACAACAGAGCTTAATATCTAAACAGGCATTGATGGTGTCAACAATTGAAGATACTGAACAAATTTTAGAGTTTTCATCCCTAATCTTTGAAAATAATTCCCGGTTCTTTCTGATAAATTCCGGAGAGTTGGCTACTTTAAGACACTCATCAAAAAAGGCTTTATAACCTTCTTCAATGAGGATATCTTTAAGATTTATTAAAACTTCCTCCAGTGGGGTGTCAATGCACGCGAAACTGGATATTAAAGTTAAGGATTTGAACCTCTCCGGATGTTTAACTGCAAGTTCCTGTAAGATAACACCACCCATAGAATGGCCCATAAAATGGGCTTGATCTATGTTAAGGGATTCTAAGAATAGATAAATATCCTCGGCAAATAATTTTATACTGTAAGGTCCTGGATTTTTACTGGAAAGACCATGACCACATAAATCCACTGCTATGACTCGATAGTCTTCCTTCAATAAAGGTATTAAACCTTCCCATACAGTGTGGTCACTACCCATGCCATGTATCAACACAACTGGATTACCTACACCAAATTCTAAATAGTTCAAATTCAAATTTCTCGGAAGTAAAATCTTCATTGTAACATCTATTTGGCTTTTTTCAGAATATAATTTTGTAGATTTTAGTTATTTCCATCTCTCATCGTTGGGTGGTTTTACATTTTTGGGCTATATCCACTGCACTGTTGTCGTAGAAGTAGAGTTCTGGTATGGCATTTGGGATGATCTGGTTTTTTTCAGGGATAGGACATTTCCTTTGTTGTCAAATTCTAAAACACCAAAGGGGCCTTAGGGTCCCGGACATAGAGCTGAATGTAAGTAACAGGGTAAACAGATGAACTTTTGTAGCTTATTAGAGTAACTGGTAGAATAGATTACACCTTAATATTAAGTGAATTTAAAGTAACTAGTGTAAATGAATACACTTAAACAAAGAGTGTACTTAAAGTAACTGGTGTAAATGAATACACTTAAACAAAGAGTGTAAAAAGGATAGATGAAATAATCCTGTAACAATATCCTAATCCGGAATTATTTAAACTCACCATTAATGATTTCAACCAGATACTCCCCATATTCAGTCTTCTTAAGAGTTTCAGCCAGCTTTAAAACAGTCTCCTCATCTATCCATCCATTGTTGTAGGCGATCTCTTCCAGGCAGGCCACGAAGAATCCCTGCCTTTTCTGGAGTGCTTCTATATAGTTACTGGCCTCTAAAAGTCCCACATGTGTTCCGGTGTCCAGCCAGGCCATACCTCGCCCTAATAACTCAACCTTCAACTGTTTCCTTCTAAGATATTCCTCGTTCACTGAGGTTATTTCCAGTTCTCCCCGGTCGGATGGTTTCACATTCTTGGCTATGTCCACCACGCTGTTGTCGTAGAAGTAGAGTCCTGGTATGGCATAGTTTGATTTGGGATGATCTGGTTTTTCTTCTAGGGATAGGACGTTTCCTTTGTTGTCGAATTCCACCACACCAAAGGCTTTGGGATCCCGGACATAGTAGCCGAAGATAGTAGCCCCTTCCTCCAGGGATGCTGCCCTTTGGAGTATTTCACTGAACCGGTGACCGTGGAAGATGTTATCCCCCAATACCAGGGCCATGTTGTCATTGGCAATGAACTCTTCCCCCACTATGAAGGCTTCAGCCAGGCCCCTTGGTTCTTCCTGTACAGCATAAGAGAAGCTGACTCCCAGTTGACTGCCATCACCCAGAAGATCCTGATACTGTGGCAGATCCCGTGGTGTGGATATAATGAGTATATCCCTTATACCGGCCAGCATAAGCACTGACAGGGGGTAGTAGATCATGGGTTTATCGTAAATTGGCAGTAACTGTTTGGAAACTGCCTTGGTTATGGGGTAAAGCCGGGTGCCGGATCCTCCGGCGAGGATAATTCCTTTCATGATTTTGAACCTCTCTAATCTTTATTCCATCAAATAATCCTATTATCCGGATATGTAAGTTTTTAATTACATTTAGCTAAGTAAGTTTTATACATTTACACTTCTGGTTATAAATCTTTATTTAATTTTTGCTCCGGGTTACAGGAAGTTTTATATTTTTTCAGGGGATTATTTTCAGGGCAGTCATTTGACACACCAAAAAATAATACTTATTTATAATTTAATACTATATATTAAACTCATACCCAAACATATATCCAATATAAGTTCTAATATTAGAACTTATGGTACTAAATTTAGAACAATTCAATCTGGAGGACCTGGCTGCCAGGAATACTGTAAAAATATTACGTCTAATGATAAATAAGCCGTACCTGACCTGGGGGCTCACAGAACTCTCGAACGAACTTAAAATCTCCAAATCTAATGTTTCAAGGATATTAAAAGTTTTACTCACCCATAATATTATAAATGAACAGAAGACTAAGCGGAAAAAGGTTTACAGGATAGATTATGAGATGTCCATGGTTCAAATCATGTGGAAACTTTTCATGGAAGAGAAAAGACAGCGTATATCACCAGAATTCAAAAACAGGGTTGATCTTTTATATAATCAAGTTGAAGGTGAAGTTGAGTTATTCATATTATTTGGAAGTGTGGCCACTGGTCTGGCCACAGAAAAAAGTGACATAGATATCATTACCATAAGTGAGAACCCCCTGAACATCAAAAAATATGATTACCTACCTTACAGATTCGAAATACATCAATATTCATGGGAAGATATCAGGGATCCAGTGGATTTCGTGGTCCTGGAATCACTAACCAATGGAATTGTATTCAAGGGTGATGTATTCAAAATCATTGCAGGGTTAAATTCTTTCCCCAAACCCTATATCATATACCGCCTGGAAAAAGCAAAAGAATTCTTAAAAAAAGCCCAATCCCTTGAAGGTGACGCGCAGGAATATTATAAGAATATAGCAGAAATAACCATAGGAGAAGTTCAATCAGTTACAAAAAAGGGCATAACTATTCCAAAAAAGGAAATAAAACTAGAAAACATTAATGAAATAATAAAAGAACTTGAAAAAGAGCTATCAAATCAAGGTGAACGAATATGGTTAACATAGACATGGAACGGGCTAAAAATCTTTTGAAATCCGCTGAAGATTTACATGAACAGGGGGATCTGGCCGGTGTGGCTGGATTAGCCTATGCTGCTTTTGAATCAGCCATTATGTCTTTAACTGATAAAATCAATGGAAAAGATTATCACAGTCATAGATTAAGAAAAGAAAGGGCTAAAGAGATGCTCAGTAAGCATGAGGATAAAATGGACTTTTTATGGGAAGTGAGAAATATTGATTTTTATGGTAATGTGAAACTGGGCTCCAGTAAAAGAGAAATCTCCCCTCAAGAAGTTGAAAATGGCCTAAAGTGTGTTAAAGAGATTATAGTAGAGATAGAAACGATAATTAATGAAGAATCATAAAATCTCGTTCGCTCTGTTTAAAGAATCAGAACTTATAGTGGCTCTGGAATACTCAGCACATTTAATAAATGGGTTCTTGAATTGGAAAAGATATAATTGGACTGATCTTTTTCATCGCTTCAGTGTTGTCCGTTCACTTCTAGTTGAATATTCTTTAGTATCAGAATTAACAGGCTCTAATCAAATCTTTTGTAATAATATTTCAAGTTGATATTAAAAACAAGTTAATGATTACGACCATCATAAACGGATTTATAAGAAATCATCATTAATTTTTAGGATATCCAATCAAGGTTTTTTAGGATATCCTCCATGCAAGTTTGAATATGGATTTAAATTTACTCTAAAAATTTGTATTTTTTAGGGAGGGTAAAATATGTGCCCAATTGATAAACAAACCAGTTACAAAAGGGATAAACTTGAGATGATCTTAAGGAAATTGAAGCCAAGATGAGATCTTTTGAGGATGAATATGCCATGGATTCTGATGATTTTATTCTGAAATTGACAAAGGTGAAGTTGGAGATAACATAGACTTTATGGAGTGGACTTTTATCAGTCCTTATCAATTTTATTAGCTTTTCATCTATTCAGATGTTTTGTTTTCACTTAATATTATTTCTTAATTTCATATTTCTTTGGTGGAAAAATAATGTGTGAGGATGGTCACATTTTCCTTGCTAAAGTTTATAGTGCCGTGATTAGAAAAATATAGTTAGACATTATTCCATGGATAACCTTAGGTTTGAATTGTAAAAGTCCCGGAAGATTATTGTCAGAGTCCCGGAATGGTCAACTTTTGGCTTCGGAGGATGTTTCAATTTGTCCCGGAGGATATTCAATTGTAAAATCTCTGGTTAGGCTATTTAATTATAAAAATCTGGTTAGAGGATATTTCAGGCTATAATCCAGTTATATCTCCATGGAATAGGGTTGTATGTAAAAAAGAGGAGGGAGGGATTTATTTTATGAAAAAGCATATAGCCGCAGTTATGTTCTTATTTATTGTAATCGCTGCATTTAGTGGAACAGTTGCTGCCGAGGCAAGTCTTGACACCTATCACACTGATGATCAGGGCAACGAGATCACCGAAGCCCAGGTAGGGGACACCGTGGAGTACATTGCAGAAGTACAAAACGATGGAAATGAAGTGCAAGATGCAACATTGAACATCACCGTGGACTCCGATGTATACTGGGACAACTTTGTGGAAGAGATATCCTTTGATGGTGGAGCAACCTATGTGGATCCAGCACCATTCGTAACTGAAGTGGACAACCTTGATGGAACCTGGAACTACAACGTGGCCCTGGGAGAACTGGACCCATTCCAACTGGTAATTCTACGCTGGCAGGGAGATATGGGCAATGCAGGTACTTCCATTAAGGAGGCCACAGTTTACGATGGAACCACCCCTATGGATACGTCTCTGGCAGTTCTAACCGTCACTGAACCAGCACCCCCAGCACCAGCCAACACCACCACTGTTTCTGCTGCTGGAATTGTGGGCATGCAAAAAACTGGTGCACCTATTGGTTTACTGGTAATGGCCATGCTAATGGTAGCCGGTGGACTGCTCCTACCCCGAAGGAAATAATAACATACAAAATAAACCCTTTTTTTTTATTCTTTTTTTATATTAAACCTTCAAGATCGGCAAGTTTTTTCTTCTAAGTTTTTTAGGAAGTTTTCTTCAATTTAGTATTCTTCTATTTAATAAGTTATTCTCCCATTTAATAAGTTATTCTTCTTTTTAAACTGTTATGGTGGTATTTTTTGGGTTTAAGGTATTTACGGTGTTTTAAACTGTTTTCAGGTTTTTAGGTTTTGAACTATCTCTGTTTTCACAAGTCCATGTTAGTCCAAAAGATCTCCGGGGTAATGGATAATAATTATTTATCTCCTTTTAAATGTTGATTAATAACTTACCATTAAACCAAAAAAGAGGTTAAAGATGAAACTTAAAGCTAAACAATAGAAAACACTAAGGAATAATGGATTAGCCAGAGTTATTACCATGAATGGGCAAGATTCAGACCAGGAAGAAATTCACAGGGAACTGCGTGAAACAGAAAAGAAATTAACAGATACTCAGTCAGAGCTAAATTACCTTAAATCTATTGTAAGGCACACTGAAGATGCCATTGTGGGACTTGGACTGGACGGAACCATACTAACATGGAATCCAGCTGCAGAGACCATATATGGTTACACTGCTCGTGAGGCAGTGGGTAACAGTGTCTCTATGGTCATACCACCCTACAACACCGATGAAATATCCCTGATCTTGGCCTGGATCAAAAGTGGGGAAAGGGTAACTCATTACGAAACCCTCCGCCGCAGAAAGGACGGATCCGTCATCAGCGTCTCCCTCAGCGTCTCCCCCATCAAGGATGTTGCCGGGGAGGTGATCGGAGCATCCAGCATAGCCCGGAACATCACTACCAGTAAAAAGATGGAACTGAAACTCCAGGAAAGTGAGGAGAAATTCAGGGAAGTCTTCAACAATGCCAACGATGCCATCTTCCTCCACCCCATTAAAAATGATGGAACACCAGGAAATTTCGCTGAGGTCAACGATGTGGCCTGCCAGCGCCTGGGATACACACGGGAAGAACTGCTCCAGATGACCCCCGCAGACATTGACACCCAGGAAAACAGCCTAAAAACATCCCACATGGAAAAACTCTTGGAAAATGGAACTGCCACCTTCGAGGCAGTTAACCTCACCAGGGATGGTCAGGAGATCCCAGTGGAGGTCAGCGCCCACATCTTCAACCTCCGCGGTGATAAGATGGTCCTATCCCTCTTAAGGGACATTACCCGTCGTAAAGAATCCGAGGCCCAGCTTAGAAAATCCTTAAATGAAAAGGAACTACTCCTAAAGGAGATCCACCACCGGGTTAAAAACAACCTCATGGTCATAAGCAGCCTCTTGAACCTCCAATCAAAATATATCAAGGACAAAGCTGCCCTGGAAGTCTTCCGTGAAAGTCAACGCCGGGCACGGTCCATGGCCCTCATCCACACCATGTTATACCAGTCCACTGACCTGAAGTGCATCAACTTCGGAGACTACATCACCAAACTCACCCAGGAACTCTTCCGCACCTACGTAACCACTGACAACATCCAGCTAAACCTGGACGTGGGAGACATACTACTGGACATCAACACCAGCATACCCCTAGGACTTATAGTAAACGAACTGGTCTCCAACAGCCTCAAACACGCCTTCCCCCATGGGGAGACAGGTGAGATAACTGTTAAATTCCATAAAACCAAAGATCATTACACTTTCCAGGTGGCAGACACTGGCATAGGATTCCCAGAGGACCTGGACTTCCAGAAAACCAACTCCCTGGGAATGCGACTGGTGAACACCCTCACCAACCAGGTTGACGGAAAAATAGAATTAAACACCACCCGGGGCACATGCTTCACCATTAACTTCACTGAAGAAGAATACGGATCTGGAATAACAGGCCTAACCACCAATTAAACGAGTCTTCATCATGATCCGGTGTGAAATATTCATCATCCCTCTTTAATTTACACTCTTCTTTAATTTTCAATTCCTCTTTTAATTGTAATTGGTATCAAACGGAATGTTTTTTCTCCACCCATCCTGAAACCAGGTAAACCACCAGGGCCATGACCAGGGCCACTATGGTGATATAGTAATCATCACTGGGAACCAGGTTCAGGGTGAATCCCATCCAGCTAGCAGGATAGAAAAGGTACATCCCGTATCCCACCTGTATCAGGAGGATGTCCAGGGCATAATGGGTTACTATCCCCAGGGATAAAAAGAGAAATGCGGCTTTTTTCTCCCTGAAAAAGAGAGAGGCAATTCCGGCAAGGATGAAGGACCCTAAGGGTAAGTGGAAGGCGTAAATATAATTCCATATATCATATCCCATTAAATCCCCTAAAATTGACATTTTTATGGCATCAGGGAATATGGATCCCACCATAACCAGGACAGTGTTGGCCGGGTTGAACTGAGGATACCTGAAGCGGAGTATGCGGCACAGGATCCAGGCCACTGCCACATGAACCACCCAGTCCGGCATTTATAATCGCCTCCAGAAGTTGGGTATCATCCAGTTGGGCATTTATAATCGCCCCCTGAAGTTGGGTATCATCCTGTTGGGCATTTATAATCGCCTCCAGAAGTTGAGTATCATCCAGTTGGGCATTTTATAATCGCCCCCTGAACCTGAGTATCATCCAGTCTGGCAAAATTTAACGCCTCCTGAACTCGTAACTTTTCCAGTCAAAAGACCAGTACTTGTGGAATATGAAGATCAGGAAGATTAAAACCAGGAAGGAACGCAGCAACAGGAAAATGTAGTTCCAGTACTCAGTGACCTCCACCTGCTCCACATTTACAATGGTGTTATCCGGGGCAAGAACTCCCACCACCGACACTGAATCCTCAACCGTGACTGGAGTATCGTTAAGAACCTTCATGGTAACCAGATGACCCTGGTGGTTTTTAACCATGAGGAATCCTCCATTAAAAGTGGAGGTCACCACCCCACCCACATTAACCACCTCTCCCTGAGGATAATCTGAGAGTATAACCTCATAAGAGGGATATTTAAGGTGGTTCTGGTATTCTGTGGCGTAGTAGGCGCACAGCCCGGCCAGGGCAACCACCAGGATGATCCCGGTTACTATCCTTTTCTGGGGTGTATCCAGTTTCAATTGAATCTAATTCTCCCATTTAACATATTGATTATGAACTGTCTATTATTATCTGGTTAATTGATTTCTTACCTTTCATATCATAAAAAACTAAAAGTCTTTATTCTATCTGTATGTTTGATTCTTAGTCAAAAAATTATCAAATTATTTTGATCATGGATTTATTTATCATGGATTATTTTGTTGTATGAATATAACAAGATTAAATTTGTAAACTTAGTTAGAACTATAAAATCATAATTGGTATGATTTGATTTTATTATTATTGTCATATTACATTGCAATTATCATAATTACATTGCAAATTTTTTCACTTAACGCAAATATTGTAAAACTATATATGTTCAAAAATTAAGGTATACAATGTATACTCAATTTAGTGTATACTCAATTTACGGGTTTTATAACTCAAAACATTCAAGCGAGGTGGTTGGATTTGACTTATTATATTCTTAAAGAAATATTTGGAGAAACAACAAGGGTTAATATATTGGAAGTGCTAACCGAGCGCTGGGGTGAATATTTAACTGTAAAAGAAATTGCTCGAATGGCTGATTCTTCTGATAGGGCAGTATATGACCATATACATCAATTAGAAAAAACAGGAATAGTAACCTCAGAACCCGGAAGAACAGCTAAATATGGTTTAAATACCGAAGATAAAAGAGCATTGACTCTTGCAATTATACATGATGAAGAATATTTAAGAAAAATACAATTATCCATTGAAGAAATGGAAAAAGAAGAAATTATAAGCGAACTAGAAATATCGGTTGAACTTGAATCTTCTTTTGATTATTTACGATCATGTGTTACCGGTATGATTACATCTGCTGATGCATACAATTTAAAAGTTTGAGAGCTGGTAATATGAGCAAAGAAAATAGAAGTGAAGAAGAAAAAGATAATAAAATTCCAGTTGTGATTCCATCTGATGCCCCACGAATCTATGCAACTGGTGCATTTGGAGGTTATACTCCCCAAGATTTCAGACTCATGTTTTTTTCTGAAGAACCATTACAACAAGATGCAATTATATCCTCAGAAAAAATTGGTTTAAAACGTGAAGTGCAAACAGAAGTAATATTAGCCCCATTAGCCGCTAAACAATTAGTAAACTGGTTATCTGGCCAGGTTAATAGTTTTGAAAAGAATTTTGGAAAAATTCCATCTCCCCAACATAAAGAGAAATGATTTTAATTATCTTTTTCCCATTTTCATTTTCTTTCTGAGAATTCAACCTCAGTAAAATGTCACCATGGTGACATTTTTTTAGATAATTAAATATTTTTGTCACCTTGGTGACACTTTTTATATGATAAAAATTATAATTAATATATAATACATTGGGAACCCCTATTAATACTATGAATAGAATAAATATTAATAATAAGGGGTATCCATATGAATTCCAGTGGGCATAAAAGACGAGCAAAAGAAATTGAGTTAACATTGGATGTTCTATTACCTGACTCCGATGGTAATCACGTAGTTGCCATAGTAGAGCTATCTTATGGGATGATACAACATATGATATCATTCGAAATGGAAGTTAGGTACCAAGAACACATTGACACTCATGTTGGCCTCCCTAAACAACTTAGAAGATTTAAAGAAATTGAAATTGCTGAAATATTTGAAAATCTGGATTCATTAAGGGCCGGAAGATGGTACGGTTCCAAAGGAAATGGGGATGTAGTGAAAAAGTGCATCCAATATATTGAAAAAGTAAAAAAATGGAGTAGTTATGATTGAAGAAAAATTCAAATTACCATTGATGGATTTTATTGATAGGGCCTCTGAAATCCCAAACTTAATGGCTGTCATATTATTCGGGTCAGTGGTAAGGGGAGAAACATCACCAAAAAGCGATATAGATATTCTGCTCATTTTTAAAACCCATCATAATCCTGAATTGGGTCCAGAAATGGACTTAGCACGCAGATTAGCCACGGAAATTTCCATAAAACACCATTTAGATCATTCGTTTTCATTTGTTCTGGTTAATGAAAAGGAGATCCATGAGATGGATCCTGATTTCTTTTGGAATGTGATTAATGAAGGGATGCTTCTATGGGGAAAGCCAGAATACATGATTTACAGGGAACCCGCATCATCAATGGAACCTTATCTTCTTATTAAATATTCAACACAGAATCTGGAACCAAGCGAGAAAAGAAAACTCATCCGAAGGTTGTACACTTCCAAAAAAATGCTTATGAACAAAGAAACGGAAAGAATAGGTCCCGGTGTTATACTTGCTCCTGCTGAAAGATTAAAAAACTTAAAAGAGTTATTTGATTCATTAAATGTGAATTACTCAGTGAAGAAAGTGTACTCTGTTGGTTAAATCATCAATTCTTTTAACAATTATAGCTTTCCAAACATTAAAGCCCGTAAAGCTTGTAAAATAGGATTATATGAAGTTAAAAGCCCAATCAGCCTTGGTATTAATTATCTTGTGCCACAAAAAGATCTCTGTGGGCCAATTTAAGGGACTCATGAACAGGGTCAGGATCTTTACCCTGGTTCGTGAAGTGAATAATTTTTCTAACATGTATAAAAATTGTGTTCAATTGTATAAAAAATTTGTTCACAAATTGTTACTTGCAATTACAAAATAATATTATTCCACTTAATATTATTAAAATTTTGGGATTGTTAAATCTAAATCATCCAAAGAGTTATTATTGGCTTTTTTTAGAGCTCATCATCACCATTGGAAGGTTTGACCCGCTCTTTATAATTCTGCTCCTGGATGATTATATGGAAACCAGTTCCACCATCATCAACCATATCAATCTCACCATCCAGCTGATCTACCAGTGTGTTAACCAGTTTAAGTCCCAGACTGTTGGTGTTGTTAAAGTCCAGGTCACTGGGAAAACCAACACCATCATCCCATACTTTCAAATGATAAACACCAGATTCATCAGTTTCTTTTAAGGATATATGTATCTCACCATCATCCTGGTCACAGAAGGCATACTTCAAACTGTTGGAAACCAGTTCATTGATTATAAGTCCCAATGGAACTGCAGTGTCAATATTAAAGTACACATCCCCCACATCCAGGGTGAGCTTTATCCCGGGGTTCACGGTGTAACTGTGGAACAGGTTCATGGAAAGACTCCGAATGTACTCGGCCACGTTTATCCGGGCCAGATCATCAGTCTGGTACAGTTTCTCATGGACCAGGGCCATGCTCTTCACCCGTCCCTGGCTCTCCTGGAGGAGGTTATCTGCTTCTTCATCCTGGATGTAGCTGCGCTGTAAGTTCAACAGACTGCTTATGATCTGCATGTTGTTTTTAACCCTGTGATGTATTTCCCGTAGCAGGAGTTCCTTCTCATCTAAAGACTGTTTAACCTCATTTTCAGCATTCTTACGCTGGGTTATGTCCAGTAAAGATACCACACTATCGGTGGTTCCAGGAATTACCGAGGCAGAGAGCATGATCTGCCGTTCTTCCCCATTTTTATTCCGAAGACGGAACTCATATTCAGAGGGTGCACTTTTCCCCTCTTCCTCCGAGGCTACATTTTTCCCATCTTCCTCCAGGGTTACATTTTTCCCATCTTCCTCCAAGGTTACTTTTTTCCCCTGTTCCTCCGGGGTTAAATTTTTCTCCTCTTCCTCGGGGATTACTTTTTTCCCCTGTTCCTCCGGGGTTACATTTTTCCAAGGGTCCCGGCGCAGGTTATGGTATGCTTCCATTTTCTCCCGGTCATCCGGATGCACAAAGTCCATCCAGCTTAACTTGTTCTCAATTTCATCCACCAGGTAACCACTCAACGATTCACAACGCTTATTGGCCATGGTGATAATGGTATCATCCCTAACAATAATGGTGGCAGTACCTGTATTCTCAAATATGGTCCTGTAAAATGTTTCAGACTTCATTAGAGCTTTTTCAGCATTTCTACGTGGAGTCTGGTCAATCACGGTGCAGATAGCACCGTTGAACTTACCATCATTCAACTGGGGTATGATCCAGCCACTCTGGTATGATTTTATTCCAGTGGGACTGGTGACACTGATGGAATCATAATAAACCGGTTGCAGGGTTTCCTTAGCCCGACGGTAGTACTCCTTTAACTGACCAGTTGAGGAATCAGGCAGATCATCCAGAATATGCAAACCCTCCATATTCTGAGTTTTAACCCCGCTTATCTCCTTCATACCTCTGTTCATGAAGTAAAGCCGGTCATCACGGTCAGCTACCCATATCCCCTCATTAATACCCTCCACCAGGGTTTCGTAGAACTTTTTCAGATTGAGACGCTTGAGGTTGGACTCCTGCCTCTGCCGGTCCATCCGGTTAAGGATCTTGGCATTCCAGATAATAACCGTGGTTAAAAAGGCCAGGGTGATGATGATACCGAAAACATCACCAAACTGCTTACTGTATATGTTGAACCGCTGCCCAATGGTTATTAAAACATCCAGGATGAACACTGCCACCAGGGCTGCTGGGAGAAGTCTCCGGGCCATGTAACCTCCACTGGTCTGGGCAGTGATACGTCCCATATAACTCCGGTCGGGGTATAGGCAGAGAATGCCTACCGAGAGACTGATATGCATCAATGCCGAGAGAAAAGCCATCTGCACCATTAGATCCAGTATGTAATTAGTGCTGGCACCGTAAATATAGGCGGATAAACCCATCAAGGATATAAAACCACATAAAAAGGCTATAAACTGTATATAACGGACTTTATATTTATAACTGGCCATTAAAAGAGCAACACCCAGTAAAACAAAATTAAAAGTACCAGTCAATCGGCTCTTACCTAAAATATTAACATTTCCAGGGATCATGCTTGAAAATAGCTGGTTCATACCCAGGTTTATACCAGTTATATATTCGAGTAAGGTTAGTGTACCCAAAATAGTAACCAGAATCGCCAGGATTCTGGAAATCGTGAGTACTTTCACGCCTAAGTTTTGATTTAAAAGATAAAGACAGGCACCAGCCAGGATGAAGGTTAATCCACTGTTAATTTTGGTTCCAGGGAAGCCCAGGAACTCTCCCCGAAGTAGGGGTATGTTTAAAAACCATCCCAGAACAACAGTAACTCCTAAAACCATTACTAATAAAGCACAAGCCTTGGAATACATTTTAAAATTAGATAAACGGGCTAAATACATGGAAAGTTGCTTTTCATCATCTTCCAGGGGCACCTGGCCTGATTTTAAGGACTCAAAATCGTCTCTTGACTGTTTTTCCATGGGAAAAATATCCTCCAACTATCCAGTGAATTTTCGATAATATCCCAATCTAATACTATCATTTTGCCTGAATCATCATCATTGAACAAAATACTATGTAAGTACCGTGTTCCCCTTAGCTCCACCCCTAACCCGATTAGAATCATCTGGATATGGAGGTCCTTTAACAGCATGTTACATTATTTGTTATGTTATCCCTGGATAATAAATATTAATGGGATTAATAGGGTTAAAATTAGGGACAGATTTATATATTTCACCTAAGGTCTGGAGAACCATCTAAAGTTTAGGGATTTATTTCAGGGGTTAGGTAATCATTTTAGGGTTTAGGTAATCATTTTTAGGTTTGGGGATTCATTTTAAGGTTTAAGGAATAATTTTAAGGTTTAAGTAATCATTTAAATCTTTGGGGAACTATTTAACTGTTCAGACTGGTCATAATGTTTTATAAAATGATAATTTGCATCTCGAATTTATTCATACTCTGTTTTAGTCACTTTCCGGGTTCTGGTGGATTTTTTTTAATATAAATGCCTGGCTTAATGATAAAAATTTATAAACTTTGATGTTCAATATTAATATGGTGTTGATAATGGAAAAAACCTTAGAAAACCTTACAAAGGCATTTATTGGTGAAAGTCAGGCTAGAAACCGTTACAGTTTCTATGCGAAACAGGCTACAAAGGATGGTTACCCTCAAATTTCCGAGATATTCCTGGAAACTGCTGAGAACGAACGACAGCATGCTAAATGGTTGTTCAAGATGATCCAGGAGATTAAGAAAAATCCGAATCTGGTTGATGATGAGATACACGTGGAAGCAGAAGCCCCATTAACATTGGGTAACACCGTGGAAAACATCAAAGCCGCCATAGCAGGGGAACACTACGAAAACAGTGAAATGTACCCAGAATTTGCTAAAGTAGCTAAACAGGAAGGCTTAGATGCTGTGGCCCGGAGATTACTGGCCATTGGAAAGGCAGAAGTTCACCATGAGGAAAGGTACACCCAACTCCTGGAACAAGTGGAAGCCGGCACCCTCTTCAAGAAAGATGAAGCTGTCTCATGGACCTGTCTCAAATGTGGTTACTCTGTCACTGGAAAAGAGCCACCAGAAAAGTGCCCTGCATGTGACCACCCCACCAAGTACTTCTTCATCCGCTGCGAACAGTACTAATAATAATCTAAACCAAATTCCCCTACCCGGGAATTTATCCCTACCTTTTTTTTGGGAAAACAATTAAAAAACCTTGCTTAAATGGAGATTACCTAAATTAAATGGGGATAACCTTAATCATTTAAGCTGTGGTACAGTAAAAGTCATTTGAATTATTCAAAATTATTTAAAATGTGGATTATTTGGGGTCATTATTTTGAATGCAGATTGATTCAAAACCCATTATTTAAAATAGGAATATTTAGGGGAATATTTAAGCCAATAGTTTAGTTTTTTTGAATTTTTTTATCTGTATTTGAAAATCGGTATTAAAATCTATTAAACAAAAAAAAATTGAGGGTGTAAATGACTGAAAAAGGACAGATATATCGATGTGATATTTGTGGGAATATAATTAATGTTCTCTGTGTGGGTCCGGGCAAACTGGTTTGTTGTGAAGTAGCCATGGAACTTTTGAAGGAGAAACAGGATGATGATGGTTCCATTAAACACAGACCAGTGATTGAGAAAACTGCAGAGGGAGTTAAGGTTAAGGTGGGAGAAGTACCCCATCCCATGGAAGAAAATCACCACATAGAATGGGTGGAGCTTGCCACAGATAACCATGTGTTCATCCAGTTTTTAAAGCCTGGTGATGAGCCCGAGGCAGAATTCCCGGTAGAACCAGACCAGGAAAGTGAACTCAAGGCCAGGACCTACTGCAACATCCACGGACTATGGAAATCATAATTATACATCATATTTTTCCATTTTTTTTACTGGATTCATATAGTGCCCAATCAAACCAATAAATTCAAACTATTTCCGGACTATTTAATATCAAACCTATTTCAGGGACTATTCAAATTTGTTTCAGACTTTTCAATTATCAAAACTATTAATAGGAATTCAGTACTATTCAAACTATATCCAATTACTAATTACTCTTGATATTCAAACTTTTAATAGGCAAATATTTCAAGTAATTCTATACATATTAGATTTATATTTAAATTTCATGGTGTGAAAGTAAGTTTAAAAGTATGCAGGTGTGTTATGCGTAAGACAATCATTATCTTCGTCCTGGTAATCCTGACTGTTTATTTATCAGGATGTTTAGGCACCCAGGTGACTCAGATAGACCAGTTAACTGATACCATTAATGATCACATTAAATCCGGAGATAGCTACTTTAACCAGGCAGCAACCAGCACCAACAAGTATCAGTACACAGCTGCACAGTCACAGGCAGATAACGCATCCACTGAGTTCAACCTGGCGAGAACCACCTCCCAGGAGGCATTGATATATGCCAAGAACCTCCAGGACCAGGTTTACATCACCTACTTGCAGATCACCCTCCAGGAACTGGATGCCAAGATCAACGCCACCAACGAACTGAAGGTAGCAATACCTCTCTTCACCCGGAATGACACCAAAACCGGCAACACCCATGTGGATCTGGCCAACAATTACATGGACACATCCCTGGAATACCAGAAACAGAGGGATGAAATAGTACAACAGAACCCCACCAAATTCAAATCATAAAATCAAAAAATAAAATCAAATCATAAAAATCAATAATTTGGAATCATTTATTCAAAATAAATAGCCCCATATTATTCAAGAAAACCACATTACATCCAAATAAATCAAATCACATTCAAGAAAACCAAGTTACATCCAAATAAATCAGATTACATTCAAGAAAATCGAGTTATATCCATAAAATCTATTTTTTGAGGTTAATACGTATGAAGAAGACATGTTCACAGTGGAATAGCACGAAATAACTTATCTTTTGCTCTCTTTTGCCATTACTTTTTTTAAATACATTTTACCAAGATAATCTACATGGACCCGGGCGCAGACCGAGACCTTGAAGGTTGATAAAATCACTACCATAGAAATAAACCTCGTAGCAGATGATAAAGAACTTCAGAAAATGGCCCTTCAGAAGAGAATCCTTGAAGGTAAAATAATGGATCGTATTGATGAGATCCTCAGTGGAGATCGTAGCATACCATACCAGGTATCTGAGAAAGGTGTCCGGGTAGACCTGGAAAAATATGACCTGGCCACTCTACAAAAATGCTGTAATAAAAAAGGATTTGATTTCGAACAGGACCTTTTCAACATGATTGGATACATCAGACCAACCAATCAGCAAGGCCATGACAGCCGAGGGGGGCAATACCAGTAATAAAACCAGTCCTGAAATCAGCTTACCTGGAAGATGATCCTCATGTTGAAGGTGAGGATAAAATTCTACCTGAAGAGCAGCTGGAGAAATTCATGGAAAAAAGTTGAATTTGTTCTATTAGAAGTTACTCTAATAATTTTCAACCAATTGTCTTCAATTTAGTATGGAATTAATTTTTCTTTTTCTTTTGTTTTTATCCAGCTACGATCAGATTCTTTTAATTTTAATTTAATAGTGGTAATTTTATCTGGGCTGATATCTTCTAATTCTGATGAAGTTACGAGTACTTCAATATCATATGTATCATCTATCGGATTGTGAATTAAGTTATTAATGATTTTTTCAATTTGAGTTTTCACGCGATTTTCTAATTGATATAAATCTTTATCAAAAAATTTTTGGAGATTTTTGGTATCAAGGTCGGATATTGAAGACATGATTGTGCTTAGGATATGATTCATTATAGTTGAAGTTGCTAGGTTGACATGTAACTCTGGTTTGATTTCAGTTTCATTTGTAAATAAATTCGATAATTCTTCTAGAATTTTAGTTTCCTCTTTTTGCCAAACTTTTTGGAAGTTCGAATTTATTTGTATTAGTTGTTCAAATGTTTTTTCGATATTTAAAGTATGTATCATTGTTTTCAGTTGTTTCATTAGCTGCGATTGAGATTCTGCTGTTAAACATGTTGATGAAATAGGTACTGAATCAATTGCTATTTTAAGGTCAACCTCAACTGAATCTAGAACCATTCGAGGTACTGGAAATCCTGCTAATATGCTGTCATTTTTGTAAAGCTTAGCAATTTCTAATACTCCTAGGTCTCCCTGTACTCTCCCTTTTTCTATTTGGGTTATTAAACTACCCATTAAATGGCTCAAATTCGTCATATATTATTCCTTATTACCTTATTCGAGTCAAATTATTTATACGAAATCCCCATATTTTTATGGATATCTGTAAATAATCTGAAGTCTACCATTTGAAACCTGAAACCGTTACTTACAGATTGAATTGGCATTATTAGCCGATTAATCTATATTGGCAATTGTATCCCCTTTAGGCCCTATTAATTCACCTTTTACTTCTTTTTTAGAAGATTCTATCGTAGGTTTTGTTGCGGGGGTTTCTTTGATTTGATTTTCTAAAATACTAAGGACTTTACTCATACCAGCTGGGATTTCATCTTGAACAGCTTTTACTTTAACTTCCAATGAATAATCCCGAGAAACATTACTTCCAGATTCGTCTTTGTGCTGGTAAGCCGTGGAAACTTTTAAACTGGCACTAGCCCATGAACAACCAACTTTAGCATCCACCTCGGCATCTACTTTAACATCATTATCAACTTCATGATGTTCAACTGAATTTATTTTAGCTAAAAAATTGATGTCAGTTTCTTCTACACGAATATACGGAACTGGAAGTATAGTTAGTAATGGAACTTTTAAATCGGTTTCTTTCCCATCTTTTTCATATTTAAAAGTCACAGTAGTAGGTTCACCCGTAAACTGTTCTTGAGGTGTACCTGACTTTGAATCTGTTTTAGGTTTAAACCCTACTTGCTTTACGAAGTTCACTGTTGCAAGTGATGCTTGAGTTTGAGCATTCACCACAGCAATTAATGGACCACCAATCATTTTAGAAAAATCTATCGAAGACAACTCTTCACCAGCACTAGGTACCGTATCAGTCATTTTTTCAACCCCCTTAAAAAATATTTTATTTAAAATTTAATCAGATAGTTTTTAGTTAGTACTACCATCAAATAATTAAATACATTTGATTATTATTAAAATAATACTACTAATAATGATTTAGTAAAATTTATTAATAAATAAATAAAAAACTTCTAATATTTATTATAGCAATTGGTTCACAAATCAAACCTGACATAATGTGACTAAGATGTTGATTCAGAAAACCTGCAACCACTACCAAAAAACCAATAAATTTTTAAGAAAAAAAGGAATTATGCGGTTTTATCTACTGCTGTTTGGTCTATTGCTTTGTTTGTTAAGTAACCTGCGTGGCTGATGGCCAGAATAGCTATTATACTATCATCTAATACTGGAAAACTGTCAATTTGACTAGGATCGTTGTTGGCAATCAGGACATAAAGCATCACACCATAGGACACTGATATAATTATGGTGAAAAAGAACATTTGGACTTTAGCCATAATGATACTTTCGAAGGTTGCTGTTTCATCCCCTTTAAAAATATTAGCAAATTCAGCACTTTCAATGTTGGTGGTCTCCTTAGGTAGTTATATAGACTTTAACTTTTCCTTGAATATTTTCGGCCCCAATAATCAGTCCTCTGATTTTTGATTGTTTCAACTCTTTTCGATTATTAAAAGGTACATAAATCTTGTCAACATAATTTACCATATATTTAGTTAAATTTTCATCCTCTGGTGCCACCGAGTAAGCATTAACAAATAAAATACTTCTTTTGTTTAAATCATCTTCAGTTGCATAGGCTGTGGGGGAAGTATCTTCTGATTCAATAATAATAGATTTCGTTCCTTCAGGTATTGTTACATTGTATAATGATATCGTTCTTTGAGTAGATGTATTCACACTCGGATCTTTAGGAATTGTGAATTCTACTAACAATTTTTCATTAGGATTTGGCAAAGAAATACATCCAGAAATAATCACCAAAAAACAAAAAAGGAGTATTGTAACCAACACATTGGAACTTTTATTAAACATGCTTTCCACCCTCTCACTTACTAATATTAGTTCCAATTATATATTCCATTTAGGATCTTCAATAATAAATTGATAATGCTTTTTTTCCATTATTATCTGAAGGAGATTATACAACAATTTTAAAATTTTCCTTTGGATTAGTTTATTATCCATTAAATCTCCTCAATTATTTGATTTCTGCCTGTGTTAGACCATACAATTCATAAACCAAAGCATCTATTTGTTTATCTGTCGCGTCTATCTGTCTCTGGATTAATTCCTTGTCTTGAGGTGTTCTGATGGTTTCAATCTCTTTATTGAGTTGAAAATTTGTTCTACTAATGATACTATCTGGCCATAGATTAAAAGGTCATTTTTATCATCAAAATTGATTTTATGGATAGGGATTGATTCAAATTCTCTTATATAATTAGTGGGGGATGTCAAAGTCCTCCCATACCACCAACTCAAAGTTTTAGAATTTATTAGTCCTAATAAATATTTATTTAAGTAATTTGATGTTGAATGAGCCCAAATTTATCCACTAATTCAATTATTTCTTCTGGTGCTTCTGTCAATTCATCCCCTCTTCCCATAAATTGAAGGTAAGAATAGGCAGACGGGGTTTATTGTGGGGGCAATTTTCTTGTTATATCTTTGCCAGGTTTTTATGTGGGGGACGACCAAATCCGATACATAAATGTGGAGGATATGTTTAGAAAAAAACAGTTTCAAACTCCCCCTGCTCCATTCTTCCCAATATTGTTAAATTTTTCGTATATTTAAATACCTTCCAAATATGTCATGTTATTTGGTCTCTTTTTTCCTGAAGATATTCACCAACTTTTTAGAAAAGCGTACATAAATCCGATTATAGCAATTGTGCTTAATAAAAGCGATATTAATAGGTTGTTAAATTGATTAACGTATGGATAAACTATTATCCACATTAATATTAATGATGATAATCCTAAAATTAGTAATAGTTTATTGTTGCGATATTTTTTATAATCTAAAATTCCACCGAGACTACCGAATGCAAATAAAAATATTATTGGAATTAACTCGGGGGAGGGTTCAGATAAATAAAGATAAATAATAATGCCTAAAATTAATAAAAACGATAGTAAAGTTAAGCCTGGCATTTTTTCTTCCATGTGAATTCCTCATATCTTATATTGAATATTAACTATTTCTTATATTTAAATACCTTCCTCCACTATAATAATTAGGGATGACCAAACCTTTAATGCCTTAAGGAGGGATGCATGTAGATGATGGCCATAGATCAAGTTAAAAGGGAATCAAGAAGTGTAAACTTCCTACTCTGGAAGTATAAAACCAAACAACCGGGTGAGATTAATCCTGAAAATGTGGATCTGAAAAAAGAATGGAGAGAAAACCAGAAAATCAGGACTGCAATAACCCAGATGGATGATCTTAAGATCACAGGGGATCTCCAGCAGCAGGTTTTATGGATCCTTACAGAAGGCCCTAGGACAAAGGATCTATGTGCCCTTAAATTAGCTGTTAGTTATGCTGATAAAGACCAGAAGCATTTAGGTGGAATTTATCAAGCAGGTAACTGGATTTACGTAGGATTAAAAAACCAGAACACAACCGGTGCATCTATAATAAAAATAAAAAAGTACACCCCCGATCAATTGCTGCAATGGGGGGAGAGCAATCATTAAAATGGATACAAAAAAACATGGACCCAAATGCAAGGTTCATATCACTGAAGGAAAATTCAAGTATCTTTATCCATTATCGAAAAAGATGCGTAAAAAAATACTCCCACTGGAAAAACCTTATCCTAAGCGGTTGTAGTTTTAATAGAGGCCAAAACACATCACAAACCAGTGATGAGAAGCTGGTTCAAATCCAGTCAACCGCACTTCTTTAATTTAGAATATTAATAGAGAATATTTCAGGACAAAAGCACAAGTAGGGGAATAAAAGTGTTTGAAGTATATCATCATGAATACACTGAAGGTAAATGTGACGAATGTGGAAAAGAAGGCAAAATCCAAATAACCGATGGCATTAGAAGATGCCAGGGATGCTGTGTGGATTGGCTCATAAAAAGGCTACTAAATAGTTTGGTTTATTATAAAGATGATATTTAAATTAAGTTTTTATATTACTTTGATAAATTTTAATAAGAGTTAATACTGTATTGAAATAGAGTGGGTGAAAATATTGGAGAAAAAATATATTTTAATTATAGCTATTTTAATAATGATAGGGGCAATTGTCTCAGTTTATGGTTACACACAACTAGGAAATAACACTAGCACTCAAAATAATACTTCTTTACAGCAAAACGCGTCTAATGCTTCAAATTCAACAAATAATTCTGTAAATACCACAAGTACGCCAACAGTTACATCAAGTTCAAATAGTAATAAGGCATCTGATTCTTCAAATACTCCTAGTGAATCCAAGTCTAATAGTGAATCACAGGGTATATCTGCACAACAAGCAAAAAGTATAGTACAAAAAACTTTGGTTGATAGTAGTACGTTAGGAGATCCTGTTCTCATAACAATCAATGGACGACCAGTTTGGAATGTGCCTCTTTTTGCTCCGAATGGTAAAAAAGTTGGTAACACAGAAGTAGATGCTCAAACTGGAGAAATCCTCGGAGGGAACTGTTAAACCTTTTATTTATTTATCTTTGGCAAATTATGGATATTATAAGTATATAAATATGTAATATTTACTATTTATGTGAGAAGCATTGTTCATCAGATAAATTTTCTAATTTTGCTATTTATAACATTATTAAAAATGAATTAAAAACTATGTCAAAAATCGCAATATGGATCTACAATTGACCAATGTTAATTAAGTTAATGCATATCTGACGATTTTGTGGGAGCATTCTGTAATCATGAATTCCCTAGAAAAAAAGTAAGATCCTCATGACACCAGCTGTAACTAAAAAAGCGGGGGCGCTTGTATGTGCAGCATCCAAAGTATTGGTGATGAGAATCCTAAATACAAGATTTATTATTATTATTATTATTATTATTATTATTATTATTATTATTATTATTTAAATGTTTAATAAGAATTAAGTTTAACAACCCTAATAACCAAACCTTCAATACTGCTTAATTATTCAGTAAAAATTATCAAAATCAAAATATTGTAAAGGTAAGAAAATGGTTATTTGTTCACAGTGTAAAGGGAAAGGACGCAAGGTAGTTAGCTACAAAGTATGCGAAACCTGTCATGGTACCGGAGTTTCCGGTGAAGTAGATATAAAAGGCCACCTGAAAGGCCTGTCCGGAGGGGCAAGAGAACGCTTCCAACTGGACGAGGAACAGGAAGTACCCTGCAGTGTATGCAGTGGTAAAGGAGAAGTGGAAGTCACCGAGGAATGCCCGGAATGTTCGGGGAAGGGAGAAATTAACCTGTGCACCAAGTGCGGTAAACCTATAGAAAAGGGAGACTACTGCGATGACTGCAAGGACAGCCAGGATAAGCCACGAGTCTACATCTTACACCCTGCCTCGGAAATGAGTGACCTGGAAGTGGGAGAACACTACAAGGGAAAAATCACCAGGGTAGAAGACTATGGTGTATTTGTAAGTCTATCCAAAAAACTATACGGACTCCTCCGCCTCAGAAACCCACCATACAGTGTGGGTGATGAGTTATTCGTCCAGATCACCGAGATCAAACCACGCCGGGGAGAAGTGGACCTGGCACCTGCCGCTATCAAGGGAACCTACGAACTGGTGAAGGTTAAAAAAGAAATGCCCCGCACCAGAATCGAAGATCTCACCCCTAAAATTAAGGGAAGAAACGTGAGCCTGGTGGGAGAAGTGGTGCAGATACAGCAGACTAGCGGCCCCACCATCTTCACCATCTCCGATGAAACCGGAATCACCTGGGCAGCAGCCTTTGACGAACCAGGAGTAAGGGTCTACCCTAACATCAACATCGATAACATGGTAGAAGTCCTGGGAGAAGTCTCCCTCCATGGAGGTAAGATCCAGATAGAATCCGAAAGCATTGAACGCCTCCACGGCACAGAAGCCACCGAAGCAAGACAACGCATAGATGAAGCCCTGGACAAACGTGCCGAACCAGAAAACACTGATTTAATCCAGGAAGCACCTATAATTCAGAAATTAAGACCAAGATTAGCTGCTGCGGCTAAAGCCATACGAAGAGCAGTTATGGACGGACGCAGCATCCTGGTACGCCACCATGCAGATGCCGATGGGATCTGTGCCGGTGTGGCAGTGGAAAAAGCAGTCATACCCTTACTCCAGGAGATCAACCCATCCAACGATGCGGAATGGCACTACTTCCGCAGGTCCCCCAGTAAAGCACCCTTCTATGAAATAGAAGATGTGGTGAAGGACCTGAGCTTTGCCCTGGAAGACCTGGAACGCCACGGACAGAAACTACCATTACTGGTCCTCCTGGATAACGGTTCCACCGAGGAAGATATCCTGGCCCTTTTAAAGGTTAAAATCTACGACATAGAAGTGGTGGTGGTGGACCACCACTACCCTGGAGTAGTCACCGATGGCAGAGTGGCAGTGGATGACTATGTGGATGTGCACGTGAACCCCTACCTGGAGGGGGGTGACAGTCAGGTCACTGCCGGTGCCCTGGCAGTGGAACTGGCCCAGATGATCAACCCCGAAGTAAAAGACAGACTCTTACACCTGCCTGGTATTGCAGCAGTGGGTGACCATGCAAGGTCACCAGAAGCACAGTGGTACATTGATCTTGCAAAAGAGAAAGGATATGATTTGGAAGACCTGGAAAAGATCGCCACTGCCATAGACTTTGAAGCATTTTTCCTGCGCTTCATGAACGGCCGTGGAATAATGGACACCATACTGGGACTGGGTAACAGGGAAAAACACACCAAACTGGTGGACGCCCTTTACACCGAGTCACAAAGACGTGTGGAATGGCAGCTGGCAGCAGCCCTGCCTAACCTGAAAACCCAGACCTTCCCCAATGGGATCATCTTCAGTGTCCTGGATGTGGAGAAATTCGCCCATAAATTCACCTTCCCAGCTCCGGGTAAAACCTGTGGCTTTGTCCATGACAGTATGGTCCAGAAATTCGGGGAGGAAACACCAATCATCACCCTGGCCTACGGACCAGACTTTGGTGTTATCAGGGCCACCGATGCAGTTAACGAGATATTCGGATTCAACCTTAACACCATAATCCAGGAGCTTTTGGTGGAAATTCCTGAAGCAGGTATTGATGGTGGTGGCCATGAATGCGCGGGTAGTCTGAAATTCGTGGAAGGACTATCCAAAAAGGTGCTGCAGAGCTTTGCAGCAAAGGTTGCAGGGTTAAAAGCAGCTTAACTCCTCCAGGACAGTTTAACTCCTGCAGGATTTTTGGGATTCTTTTTTATTCCCTCCCTCTATTTTATTTTACCAATACTTCTTTTTGCAAATCCAATAGTTCTTTTTGCAATTCTAAATTCTTTTTGCAAATCCGATCATCTTTTGCAATTATAATACTTCTTTTTTCATATTCCAATTATTCTTTTTTTGAATATTCCCTTATTTCGCATACTTTTTTGATATTCATCCCTTCTTTGACATTCACCCTTATTTTACCTACATAATCTATCTATTACATTCTCATCCGCAGTAAACTGATGAATACGATGAGTATCCATTCACCATCCACCATGATATCCATTTTAAAACGGTTTTTGTTACGTGAGAAATACAGTATATAAACGTAGCCATAGATTATGCAGAATATCAATGGAATGAGGAACATCTTAAACAATCCGTAGACCAGACAGACATGAATCAGGATTAGCAGGGTAGAATTGAGAATCAGAAGGAGTTTGATGGTGCTGGATGCACCGATAACCACCGGTATAGTCCTGGTTCCAGTTTTCTCATCCCCCTCCACATCCATCAGATCAAAGAGCACCGTGTTAATGAAACTTTTAATGAAGAATAAATAAAATATCAGCAGCATAATCATCAGATTAACATTATAATCAACTATGGGGAGGAAGGTGCTGCCCACAGTCCAGCTCAGTGCAACTATCAGGCTCTTCACCGCAAATATATCCTTTAACCTGGGAATTCTGGGATTGATCTGTATACTGTACACTACCCCGGCTAGTAATGGGAAAAGGAGAACTAAAAGTACCTGCCATCCATATAAAAGTCCGATTATCACTGCCAGGATGTAGGCTGAAACTGCAGTGTATTTGAATAGCTTTTCATGCTTGGAGATGAGATCTGATCTTTCCGGTGCATTTAACTGGTCTTCTTCAGTATCGGTTATCTTGTTTAAACCGTAAACCGAGTAGATCACCAGAAAAGTAGCCAGTATCAATGGATAAGAAATGGGAGTTCCGTATAAAGAAAAGGAAAAAAAGGTTTTTAAACAGCCGGTGAGGGCTATGAACACGGAACTTGATGTTAATATAACCAAAAAACGTATAATGAATTTAAAGTTCGAGTTTCTGAGCCTGGTCTCTATAATATTCAAATAGCTGGTTACCCCAAACAACTGCCCCATGATCATCACTTACAAGATCCTTGGTACTATCATAATTTCCATTTTCATGGAATAAGCCCAATGATAAATATCTATTAGTAACAGTGAACGCAATTTTCACATCAGGAATAACCCATAATTTAACTTTATCTCGGGACATAAAATCCTGAAGATACTCTAAGTTCTGACCATCAATACCACCCATAGTCTGGTTTACTATATTCTGGGTCAGTATGAGTTCCACCTCTATCTCATGTTCAACCACTAATTTTTTGTAAAGATCAATGTAATTGAAACGGAAAATTGGTGAAACACCTTTAATATATTTTGATCCGGATATTATCTTCTGATAGGTTTCATGAGGTTTGAAAATCTCCCCGGACTCTGCTTCAATCAGTACAGAGTTGTGCAAATCCCCAATCCTCTTTATCATGGTGGGGGGTATGCTGCTTAAATCATGGTCCATCCACAGTTTCTTAAATTTACTAACCACAGAGTTGTTTTTAATATTTTCAATGAGGTTGAGGGTTATGATTCTTCCAAGGGGTGATAGGTGATATTTTTCCCCGTCCTTGGTGGTTATCTTCCTTTTTTCAAGGTCACTGAGGTTATGGGATATGGTTGAACTGCTAATCCCGGTCTCTTTTTTCAGTTCGCTCATAGTTTGCAGACCTTCACTGAGACAGAGTAAAATTGTTACTCTAACTGAAGAACTGGAAGTGTATCTCATGAGGTCTTTTGTTTCCAAATAGGTATCAAGATAATTAACACTAATATTATGCGCCCCCATAAATTTTTATTATCGATATTAACAAGATGTGTTTTAATTTACAGTTTACTACTTATATAATATTAATATTCAAGACTAATTTTATGAGTAAGCACTTAATAACTATTATGCTGCGTGATACTGGTTTGGATAGCAAAAATTAGTATTAGGAGTGTACCTACAGAATGAAATTTTTTAGATATAAATTCTTTTAGATGTGGGTTCTTTTTTTGATGTGGGTTTCTTTGGATGTGGGTTCTTTTTTGATTTCTAAAATAATGGTTATTAAAATCTACTGAGATTTATTCAAAAAAAGAGAAAATGATTCAAAAAAAGAGAAAGAGAGGTTTTTTAGGTATGCCTACCTGTTTTTAGGTGTATCCATCTCCTCCACAGGAAGGGCAGGTTATTTTTCCATCTCCTCCGCATTTGGTGCAGGAGGTTTTACTGCCACCGTTTCCTCCACAGGCAGAACAGGTCTCTTCATGGCAGGCCAGAACAGCAACTAGCTGCACCACGTTGGGATGGGTAGCTCCATTACCATCAACATATACTTTACCATCTCCACCACAGCTGGCACATGATCCTTTTTGAAGACCAGTTCCACTGCAACTGCTGCACTTGATGACTCCACTACCTCCACACTTGGTACAGGTAACTTTCTGGGCTTGCACAGTCTTTTTAGCTGTGCTTTCTTCCTGAGTCTGCTCCTGTGAATTTGAAGAATCGTTTCCAGCAGGGGCAGTTACAGCTGGAGTAGGGTTACTCTGAGCTGCTGATGTATCCGTTCCTTGGGGCAATAAAAAACTACATGCTGTGGCACCACCAATGGCCACAATCAAAACTAAAAGTCCCACTAAATATTTGGTTTTCATAGATTCACTTCCTTAATATCAATATTCATACAACATACAACTATTTTTATTATGTAATAAATTATGTACTTACTTATCCTATGAACTAAGTAAATAATATTTTGTTTATACCAACGATTAAACTCCTAGCTGATGAAAATAGTAATATAATAGAACAATAGTCCTTAAAACGGGAAATTTTCCCATTAAACCCAAATATAATAATATTTTTTAGTTGTTTAGTATAATCAACCTTTAAAATCAATTAAAAAAATAAGTTTAGATAGGGGTTATATTTTATTTTAAGATTTTATAATAAATTTAAAATAGTCATTTAGCATTAAAATCCTGTTTTAAGTGCTGTGATCCTTCCTTCACTTGCTATTTTTCTTCAAGGTTCTGGTAATAATCACAAAGTTCCTGGAGGGGGCATTCCTCATGTCGGGGAGACTGGGGGCGGCAGATGGTCTGTCCGAACTGCACCATCAAATCATTGAGTTCAATCCAGTACTCCCTGGGAACCAACTTTTCCAGTTCCAATTCAGTTTCTTCAGGGTGTTTGGTGTCAACCAGGCCCAGTCTGTTGCTTATACGGTGCACGTGCACATCCACCGGGATAGCTGGTATTTGGAAACCGTAAACCAGTACGCAGTTGGCTGTCTTGCGTCCCACACCTGGTAATTCCAGGAGGCCCTTCATATCATCCGGTACCTGGCCTTTGAATTCATCCAGTAGTTTACGGGAAACTTCTACAATACGTTTGGCCTTCACATGGTAAAAACCAGCCGGACGGATAAGGGGCTCCAGAAGAGCAGGATCTGCCTCAGCAATCTCAGTCATGGTATGATATTCTGAGAAAAGTTGTGCCGAAGCCCGGTCAGTGTTATCATCCCGTGTTCTCTGGGAGAGTATGGTTCTAATCAGAACCCGGTAGGGGTCACCATCCTCAAATACACGTAGATCGTACTGCTGCTGCAGACGTTCCATAATCAGATCCACCCGTTGGCTCATATCCATATTTAATCTCCTGCCAATCTTTTTAGATTAGTATCCCCTGTTAAAATCTTTTAGATTAGTATTTCCGGTTAATCTTTTTAGATTAGTATCCCCTGTTAATCTTTTAGATTGGTGTCTCCTGTTAAAATCTTTTAGATAAGTATTTTCGGTTAATCTTTATTAGTTGTCAACATTTTTTTTAAATTCAACATTTTTTTAATTTTAATGAAGATCCTCAGATAAAAAGATTTATCATAAAAATAACAATTAAATAAAAATGTAAGGTGTATAAACACGATTATTGGTGTGATTTAACAATTTCCAGAAGGATTTCCACTCCTTCCATTATTCCCTCTCCTTCCTGGGCAATGGTGCCAATTACAGGGGCATCCGAATCTATATCCAGATCAGAGGAGTTTAAGTCCTGTTTATTGGCGAAAATCACATAGGGGATCTGGAATTCATCCAGACGTCCCAGGATCTCCTGGTCTGTGGGTGTGATCCCGTTACTGTTATCCACCACCAGTATGGCTCCATCCAGACCCTCAGAGAGGATCCTGCGCATGAAGCGGAAGCGGTCCTGACCAGGGGTTCCGAAAAAGTGCACTTTCTCGCCACTGATCATGGTGTTACCATAATCCAGTGCGGTGGTGGTTCCATTATATTCAACTTTGGCCCTGTTGTGACAGATCTGTTCTAAGGTCGTGGTTTTTCCCGAGTTATAGGCGCCCATAACCACGATTTTGGTTTCCTTGTTGTGTTTCATTTTAACCCCTTGTAAATATTCCAGTGCTACACCAATATTCAAATCTTTTACATAGATCAGTGCATAGTACCTATCCCGTACAACTATCACTTGATTATGTTATTTGATAAGTATCTTTTAATAAACTATTCCCTTATCCACTGGTTATTTCTAATTTTAAAATATGAAAAAAAGTAACTGGTCTAAATGATTTTGATGGGGCATCCCAAACCTTCCATTACCTGGGGGAAGTTAGGGAAAGATACCCGGTGTGCAGCCGCACCTTTAATCCACACACCTCCAGTAAGGAGTCCCACCAGGGTGAGGGCCATAACCAGGCGATGGTCATCGTGACTTTCCACCACACCACCATGTGCTCCTCCCTGGATGATGAGCCCATCCTGCTCCTCGGTTACATTTACTCCCAGTTTACTTAATTCAAGGGCCATGGTATGCACCCGGTCGGTTTCCTTGAACCGGGCGTGTTCGACCCCTTTTATGTGGGATGTTCCCCGGGCCACCGCTGCCAGGGCAGCCACCGTGGGCAGGAGGTCTGGTGAGTTCTCAAGGTTCACATCTATGGCATGAAGATCACTGGTGAGGTTCTGGGATTTGGTAGATCTGTTGTTGGATTCATTATTTTTGGATTCATTATTTTCTTTATTGGATGCTATGGTTCCTTTCACTGTAACCTGGTCTTCCTTTACACTGATGTTAGCACCCATCTCTCTGAGGATATCCAGTATTATCTTATCACCCTGCTTTGACTCTGAGAAAAGATTCTGGACAGTTACTTCCCCGTCTAAAATAGCAGCAGCACTTAAAAGATATGATGCAGAGGAGTAGTCTCCTTCGATGGTGTAATCCCTGGCCTGGTAGGTTTGTTTATCAAGATGGAATTGGTTTCCGGGTCCCTGCTGGCAGTGCACTCCGAATTTTTCTGCGATATCCAGGGTCATCTCCACGTAGGGTCTGCTCTTGAAATCTCCCACCACCCTTAGATCCACTGGATTCTGGGCATAGGGAGCTGAAAGCAGGATGGATGAGATGTACTGTGAACTGACATCACCCTTAATCTCAGTTTCACCCCCGTGAAATCCATTTTTTATAACCATGGGTGGGAGGCCGTTGTTTCGGGTGGAGTAGGCCTTTACTCCCAGTTTATGGAGGGCGTTTAATAAGTCCTGCATGGGTCTTCCCCGCAGGGAATCATCACCAGTGAGTACAGTGCACTCGGGGGCCAGGCTGGCCATGGTGGTGAGAAAACGTAGGGTGGTGCCACTGTTTTTAAGGTCTAAAACATCTCCTGGTGTTTTAATATCCCCGGCTGTGCCCTGAACTGTGCACAGATCATCCTGAATTTCAATATCACATCCAAGTGACTGGCAGGCCTCTAAGGTTGCCATGGTATCGGCTGAGTAGAGGGGATCCCTTAAGTAAGACTCACCATCAGCCAGACAAGCCACTAAGAGAGCACGATGGGTGTAACTTTTAGATGGAGGGGCTTTCACCACTCCTTTTATTTTGCTGGCCTTTTCTACCTTTAATTCCACCTTTATCACCAATTCCCTTATATTTCGGTTCTTCTTATCTGGTGTTATATCACTAGTTCTGGGGTTATATCACTAGTTTTGGGTTAGATCACCAGTTCGGTAACCAGATCCAGTTCTTCCATGAGAATTAACTCCACCTTCTCCCCGGTGCGACCCACTAACTCTTTGGTGGTAGTGATATGATCACTGGTGATCCGGGATCCTTCAATATCAAGGTAACCCCCCTCTTCAAGGGTACTGGTTATTTCCTGGGGGTCACTGGACTGCAGGTACTTGACTATTACCGGGGCCTGTCCCTTGAACTCCGGACCGATTTTATCCATACGGGGAGTGACTTCCACCACTATCTCCCGCACATCAGGTTTCCCTTCGGTTATCATCAACTTTTCAATACGCATGGTGCCCTTAATATCTTCCTGGAGGGTTACCAGCTGATTGTAAATTTCAGGTGAACTGGAATAAATGGTGGCCGCTTTGAGGGGTGTGTTCAGGGGCATCTTCCTGCTGGCTTTAAAGCGCCTTAACTGGCTAATCACTTCCACTCCTATGCTGCCTATTTCATCAGCTACTGGATCCAGAAGATCTTCTGCTACTTCTGGCCAGGTTTCCTGATGGATACTCCTGAATCCTTGAGTTCCATATTTTAAATCATTTTCTTTCAAATCATTTTCTTCACTACCATATCCTTCCAGGTAGTAATGGATCTCCTCGGTGAAGTGGGGTGTGAAGGGGGCCAGAAGTTTTAAAGAGGTTTTAATAACCGTGTTCAGGGTGTAAAGTGCGGCCTGTTTTGATTCTCCCTCATCCTCAGTGTACAGTCGGTATTTAACTGCTTCAATGTAATCATCACAGAAATCATGCCAAACGTAGGCCTGGATACGGTTACGGGCATGGGCGAAGTTGTACTCCTCCATGGCCTGGGTAACCTCTCCCACCAGCTGGTTCAAACCAGACAGTATCCACTGGTCCAGTGGTTTCAGGGTGGATTTAATATTGTCTGCACTTTTCGCATTGTCTGCACTTTCTTCCTGGTAACCTGCGAGGTGCATGTTCACGAAGCGGAAGGCATTCCAGAACTTCCTCAGGAATTTGTAACCGTGCTGAACATCCTTCCAGGCGAAGGGCACATCGGATCCAGGTACGCTGTTGGCGGCCCAGAGACGCAGGGCATCGGCACCGTACTCTGCCACCACTTCCTCAGGGGCGATGACGTTTCCCCTGGATTTACTCATCTTATGACCATCCTCACCAAAGACCATTCCATTCACCACCACGTTCTTAAAAGGCGCGTCTCCAGTGATGGCAAGGCTACGAAGGATGGTGTAAAAGGCCCAGGTACGTATGATGTCGTGTCCCTGCTGGCGGATGCTGGATGGGAAAAGGTCCCGGTACTCCGGTGATGGCCAGCCAGCAATCACCAGTGGTGTGATGGAACTGTCCATCCAGGTGTCTAAGACGTCAATTTCCCCTGCAAAATCAGTGCCTCCGCACTTGCAGGGTTGTGATGGTTGTGTCTGGGTGGGGTCAATGGGTAGCTCATCCTCAGAAGGTAACAATACCTCCCCACAACTGTTGCAGTACCATACTGGTATGGGTGTGGCGAATATCCTCTGCCTGCTTATGCACCAGTCCCAGTCCATGTTACCGGTCCAGTTTAAAAGACGGGTTTTCATGTGTTCTGGTATCCAGTTCATGTTCTCGGCAGCTTCCTCGACATGAGCATTTAATTCTTTAACTGCCACGAACCACTGTTTTTTTACCAGGATTTCAATGGGTGTTTTGCATCTCCAGCACTGGCCCACATTCTGGTTAACTTTCTCTTTACGGGTGAGGAATCCTTCCTTATCCAGATCTTCCACTATGGCTTCTTTACATTCTGCCAGTGAGAGCCCAGCGTATTTACCACAGACATCCTGCATTATTCCCTGTTCATCTATGGCTTCAATGATGTCCAGTTTGTAACGGTTAACCCACATCACGTCGGTCTTATCCCCGAAGGTACAGATCATAACTGCTCCGGTACCAAATTCAGGATCCACTTCATGGTCAGTGATGATCTCCACTTCCCGATCAAACAGGGGTACCTGTACTTTCTTACTGGTGAGGTGCTGGTAGCGTTCATCTTCCGGATGTACTACTACTGCTACACATGCGGCCAGTAATTCTGGCCGGGTGGTGGCAATGGGCACACCAGGTTCATCCGTGCTAGATGGAAATTCAAGGTAGTTGAGGAAGGTTTCATTTTCCTGGTACTCAACTTCAGCGAAAGCAATGGCTGTCTCACAACGGGGGCACCAGTTCACCGGGTGCACCGCCCGGTAGATAAGACCATCATGGTACATCTGGAGGAAACTACGCTGGGTCTTTTCCTTGTACTCCGGGGTCATGGTCACGTATTCCCGGTTCCAGTCCTGGGAGTAGCCCATGCGTTGCATCTGGGTTTTCATACCCTGGATGTTTTCACCGGTGAGTTCAATGCACATCCTCCGGAACTCCTCCCGGGGCACATCGTTCTTTTTAATCCCCTGGGTTTCCTCCACCTTAACCTCGGTGGGAAGACCGTGACAGTCCCATCCCTGGGGGAACAACACCGAATATCCCTGCATACGCTTCCAACGTGCTAATAAATCCATGTATAACCAGTTTAGAACGTGTCCAATATGGATGGATCCAGTGGGGTATGGTGGTGGTGTGTCTATTATGTAACGAGGACGCTCTTCATCCGGGTTGAACTGGTAAAGTTTCATTCTCTGCCAGGTTGCTTGCCAGTCTATTTCATTTTCGTGATTGTAGTCCTTGGGAACCTCAACTTCCTTCATCTTAGGTCTCCTATAATGGTAAATCAGTAGTAAACTCTAAAATCAGCCAATATTAATAGCTAATACAAATTAATATATATGCTTTTGAGTTAAGTTATTTCTATAGTTTATTAACCAATGGATATAATTTAATTTATAGCTATATTATAGCTACATGTTATAAAATTACGTTGATATAAAAAAAATAATAAATCTAAAACTCTGTTGGAAAATAACGGTGAATGTATTATGGAAATGCTGTGGTTTTACATTGCGGTTATCCTGGCCATAAGTGATGAGGCACATAACCAGATATTCTGGAAGGTGTTCTTTGATTTTTACGTCTTACTGGCCGGAATAATTCAGAAAATAGTCGGCTCTACCATTAGAATGTGGATGGTTCACGAGTTCCTGGAAGCAGTTTTCCACTTCATCCTCCTGTCCCTGCTGTTTTTATCCCTGGAAATAGGATTTTTAGCAGCAACCATACACTTGGTTGTGGACCTCTACCATGAGGTCGCAGGATTGGAGATGACCTGGTTACAGCACCGTGCCCTGCACTTTACAGTTGAATCACTGTTCTTCCTCATGCTTTTAGGCATATAAAGATTCACAAATCCAAAATTATAATTCCATACATAATAGTTCCATACTATTAACCATTTTACTGGGATTATATTCACATTTAATTAGAATTAAACAAGTCAATATAAAAAAAATATGAGGAAATAGTCATGCCTGTTATAAAATTCACCTACACTGACCTGGAAGAATTGTTAAAACGAGAAATTGACAAAGATGAACTCATCGATCTTCTCCCTATGATTGGGAGTGATATTGAGGACTATGATGATGAAGAGGTTAAGGTGGAGTTTTTCCCCAACCGACCAGACTACCTGAGTGTGGAGGGAGTGGCCCGGGCACTCAAGGGTTTCCTGGAAATAGATGAGGGAATACCAGAGTACCACCTGGAACCAGCCGGCACCAGCATCACCATAGACCCTGGGCTTAAGGGTATCAGGCCCTACACTGCCTGTTGCCTGGTTCGTAATGTCGAATTTACTGATGAGAAACTCCCCCAGATCATGGACTTCCAGGAAGACCTGCACTGGGTGATAGGACGTGACCGTAAAAAAGTGGCCATTGGGATCCACAACCTGGACGTGTTGAAGGGGCCCTTCAGGTACCTGGCTGCTCTTCCCGATGAAACATCCTTCGTACCCCTGGACATGGATGAAGAAATGACCCTCCGGGAAATACTAACTGAACACAAGAAAGGACAATCCTACGCCCACTTGATAGATAAGTACGACCGTTACCCTCTGATAATGGACTCCGAGGATAATATCCTTTCCATGCCACCTATTATCAATGGTGAGCTCACAAAACTCACCACTGACACTAAAAACCTCTTTGTGGATGTCACAGGCACTGACCAGCAGGCAGTTGAGCGAACCTTGAACATTATCACCACCAGCTTCGCAGAATCAGGAGCAACCATCCAGACCATGGAGAACATTTACCAGGATGAAACACTCATCAGACCCGATTTAACACCCAAAGAAAGAACAGTCAGTGTGAAAAATGCAGTTAAGTTAATTGGAATACCGCTCACAGCAGAAGTAGTGGCAGAATCCCTGAAAAAGGTACGCTTCGATGCCACAGTTGTTGATGAGGATACAGTAAAAGTGCTGATTCCACCTTACCGGGCGGACATCCTCCACGAAGTGGATATAATAGAGAATGTGGCCATTGGTTACTGCTTCCGCAAGATAGAACCGGAACTACCACAGGTGGCCACAGTGGCCCGGGAAGACCCTTATATGGACTTTGACCAGAATGCACGGGAAATCATGAACGGCCTGGGATTTGCGGAGGTTATGAGTCTCATGTTAACCAACGAGGAGAATCATTACCAGAAGATGAAACTCCCTGAGACCGAACGGGTGGAAGTAGCCCAGCCCATAAGCCAGGACAGGACCATGATCCGTCAGAGTCTTCTTAATGGTCTATTGGAATTCCTGGAGGATAACAAGCATGAAGAACTTCCCCAGAGGATCTTTGAAGTAGGGGAAACAGTCTTCCTGGACAGGGAAAGAGAAACCCGAACTGTGGGTGTTAAAAAACTGGCAGCCATGACCACCCATTCCCAGGCTAACTTCACCGAGATCAAATCAACCAGTGATGCTCTGATAAGTAATCTTGGACTGGAAATGGAGATTGAAGACCTGGACCATCCCAGCTTTATCAAGGGAAGATGCGCACTACTAAAAGGAGTGAAAAAAGAAACAGGTGAGGTATGTGTTGAGGGATTCTTCGGTGAAATGAACCCCCAAGTCATCAGGAACTTTGAACTGGAGTATCCTGTGGTGGCAGTGGAAGTGGAGTTTAAATCTTTAAAATAAACTCTTCTTATTCCGAATAAATCTTTAAATCTTTAATAAGATTTAAATTCTTTTTTCATTAATTTCTTCAATAATTTTTTATTCTTATTTTATAAAATTCTTTTCTTAAAATTTTTTAATTTTTAACAAGCAGGCCAGGATATTTATTATTCCCCAATCACAGTCACGGTAAGTTTCCTCTGCCGTGGTCCGTCCAGTTCCACGAAGAAAATACTCTGCCAGGTTCCCAGCATCATCCTACTATTTTCCACAGGAATAGTCTGGCTGCCGCCTAGTATGAATCCGCGGATGTGGCTATCGGCGTTGTTATCTATACGGTCGTGCTGATAACCCGCACCCTCTGGGATCAGTTTCCCAAGAGCTAACTGAAAGTCTCTGATTAAACCCGATTCATTCTCATTTATAACCACTCCTGATGTTGAATGGCGGCTGTAAACATTCAAAAGCCCCTCACTAATACCACTATTTCTAAGGACAGATTCAACTTCCCGGGTAATATCCTGTATTTCTACCCGCTCTAAGGTGTTTATTTCCACAATTCCACGTTTTAAAACCATTTAATTCCCCCTTTTCCTTTTTAAAATTCATCAACACTAAAGATTTTTTTGGTATTGGGTATTTTGGTTATGGATTTGAAAATATAATTGAAATAAATCCTTTTATTTGGGATAATCCTTTATTCGGGAGTCGTCCTTTTATTGGGATGATTATGAATGATAAATTTGATTTAAATAAATAAAAAAATCTGGAAAATTTAGAATACTCTGAACTGGGTTTCCACTTCGGCCTGATCCATGATCCGTTCACAGTAGTGGCAGCGGAGTACCATGGGTTCATTCTGCAGCACAGCAAAACGGGTGGTAACGGGTTCATCAGTGTTGGTGATGCAGTTGGGATTGGAACAGGATAAAATGCTCTTAATCTCACCTAATAGTTTCACTTTGCCCTTTCCAACAATTTCATAATTTCGGATAATGTTAATGGTGGCATGGGGAGCTATGAGTGCGATTTCATCCACTTCCCTTGATGCCAGTTCCCTTCCCTCGATCTTAACAATGTCCTTGCTTCCCATTTGACTGGACTGCACATTCATGGCCAGAGTCACTGATATTTTCGGACTGGGCAGCCCCAGTATTTTAAGGACTCTCAGGGCTTTGTTAGCGCTGATATGGTCGATAACTGTGCCATTTTTAATGGGTTTTACCTTTAATTCCCGGGGAGTTTTCATGTTTAACCCTTTCTTAGTTCTAGGAGAAATATATTCTGATAATATTTTATAAGATTATCCCTTACCCCTATCCCGTCCTAAATAATTAGAGTTCCATAGTAGGTAATTTAAAATTCTTTAGATGAAATTCATTTTGATAAATTTCTATTATAAAAAAAATTCATCTTGTAAACATCTAACGAAACTGGGGTGGATCAGAATTTAGGTAATTGTGTGGATTATGGTTAATTATTGAAATTTTGAAGAATCCTGGAATTAAAAAGAGGTTTAAAAAAATAGATAGGAAAATACGTGATTTTTAAAAAATAGGGGTATTCAAAAAAAATAGGGAAAAAATAGGAGTACGTTGGGTTCCTATTTTCTTGTATCCAGCATTAGCTCAATAAATTTGGCGTACACTGGTCTGGTTATGAATATTCCAATGAGAACTCCCAGAACTGTGGTGAAGGCAAATCCAGAAAGCACACCTATTCCTGTGGCTCCCCTGCTGAACCCGATATATGCCAGGGGTAACATGGCAGCGATAAGGGTTCCGGCTGCAGCGAATATAATGAAGAATGCGCTTTTTATCTGTTTACGCACACCAGACCTCTTTTTCTTGTCCTTGAATCCCTTGAGCACCTCGTCGGTGATGATGATCTGGTCATCCACCCCGGTACCAATGGCAGCCAATATACCCGCTATAGCTGCCAGATCAATGTTCCAGTGAATCACCGCCGCAGTTCCCAGTATCAGGATAAGTTCAGCGATACTGGTTAACATGATGGGGATAACCAGTAAGGGGTTACGGTACCTTATGATTATAATGGCCGAAATAACCAGAAGGGCTAAAACACCAGCTATAAGAGCACCATTTATGAACTGATCACCTAATTCTGCTGAAACACTGCTGACTCCTACGATTTTAACCTTAACTGGTAACGCACCTGATTGTAAGAGGGTGTGAATGCTTTTCGCCTGTGTTTGTGCTTCTTCCTTGGTGGCTTCCGTTCCACTGATCATCACATCTGTAGATGCCTGACCAGTGGCCAGTTCATCGGCAACCTCTGGAGAAGTAATCAACTGGTCATCCAGGTACATTTCCACCGGAACTCCGGCCTGACCTTTAGCAATCTGGGCAAATCGGTTGGCACCCTCCAGGGATACAGTGAAGGGAACCTGCCATTCGGTTCCTGTAACCTGGTAAGTTTTCACCTGGGTGATGTCGGATCCTACCAGGGCAGTCTGGTTGTTGATCTTGGCCTCGAATTTACCGTTACTTCCAACGATCTTGGCCACGTCCTCTGGTTGGACTCCGGCGATCTCAATAATAACATTCTGGTTACCACTGGGGTACACCTTAACATCCTTAACACCGAAAATGTTCAACCGCTTATCCAGAACCGCTGTGACAGTGTTCATGGTTGCGGTGTCCACTGGTTTTTCCAGTTGTAACTGTATGGTGGACCCACCTTTTAGGTCTAAACCCTGTTGTATTCCTAAGATGGAGATGGCGCCTATGCTTGCAATAACCAGCACGATCAAGAGTATTACTCTTTTGTCTTTGAAGAATTCATTGAGCTTCATTTACGTGCCTCCGTGTACCATCTCAGTATTCCAAGGTTCATGAGCCACGTGGCCAGAACATCAGCTATCAGTCCAATGATAAGCACTGCTGCAATATCCGCCAGTGTCTGGGCAGCTGGTATTAAAAAGACAACCACCAGATATAATGCTGCCATGGAACCGATGGCTGCGGCGGCCATGGTTAACCCGGTTTTCATTGCTTCAATTGCTCTTTCAGTTACGGTGCCTTCTTTTCTTTTAAGGATTCGGGTGGTTAACAGTATGTCTGTGTCTACACTGTAACCTATAAGCATTAACAGTGCTCCCACAGAAGCAATCGAAAGTGGTATGCCAAAGAGGCTCATCCCACCCACCGCAATGATTATATCCGAAAGGGCAGCGAGAATAACTGCCATACTGGGTACGAAATTACGGAAGATGATGAACACCGTTATGCTCATGAAGATGAAGGCAAAGGCCAGAGCATAATAAATTTGGGTCAATGATTCTGAGCTTAAAACAGCCCCCACTGATTTATAACTGGTTATAGTTCCAGTTCCTTCTAGTATAGATGATAATTTAACCACATCTGTGTCACCTACAATATCTATTGTGGCCTGGTTATTATTCACAGATTTAACATCCACAGTTTGATTGGGCAGACCCGTACTAATAAGTGATTGAAGTTCGTTCTGACTAATTGGTTTTTCCAGTTGTACAACTGCCACCGTCCCACCTTTAAGCTCGATACCCTGATTAAGGCCCATTGTGGCTATTAGTATCAGGGCAATGATGGTGATCACCACTGGAATGGCGATGAGTGGTTTGTATGATTCCAGTAACCTTTCAAATGTTATCAATTTAATCACCAGTCTTTATCGTCACGTTTTACGTATATATCAAGTTATACTTAGGAGATTTTAAGTACTTAAGAGATTTAACTTCACTTGATTTAACTTCACTTTAGTAGATTTTAAGTCATCTTAGGGAGATTTTAAAACCTTAGGGGATTTTATCTTCACCCTTGGAATTTATTAAATTTCACTTAAGGAATTCACATAAGGAATATTTCTCAATGAAATTCTCCGTATGATCAGTCGTATAACTGATTGTTACACATCATCTATTGTTAAACATTCATTTAATAATATTGTCATTTCAATTATGATCATATTCCGTATATGGGGAGGTCTTCCTCCTTGACAATGGTTTTAACATCTTCGATGAGTTCTTCTGTTTTTTTGTTACCGGTTTTAATCTGGAATGATTTGATCATACGCCCTCCACGGGGCTCTATTTTCTCTTGCATTCGTTCAATTACCTTCTGGCCTCCGGACCCTCCCATGGTGGCAAAGAGAATAACGTCTTTACCCTGGAAGTTGCACTGATCAATGAGGGTTATCATTGCTGGTGCTGGTTTACCCGCCCAGGTGGGACTTCCCAGATAAATCAGATCATAATCAGTGAGATCCACTGATTCGGGTTTTATTAAAGTTTTATTCTCACGGAAAGCATCCACTGAAGCTTTAATATAATTCATGGCCCCTGCTCTATTATTCAGGTCGGTTATTTCCAAATAATCTGCGTTAACTTCCTGGGCCAGTGTCTTGGCTACCAGAGAAGTTTTCCTGGTCCGTGAGTAAAACAGGATCATGGTTTTCATAAATTTACCTCAAAACTCAAATAATTAAGAGTTTTATTTAAATAAAGTGAAGGTCTTCCCAGACTTAGTAAGTTTTCAAAACTCAATTGTCAATGACTGTATCTTCATCATAATGATAATCTCTGTTTGTCTGGAGAATAAACGGATTTACTAAGTTTTAATGGAATTTCTCACTTTTTTCTCTTCTTCTCATAAAATATATGGATCAAAGTTTATAAAGTTTTAGGGGTGATTTCTCCCTCACAAAAATATATTCTTAAGATTTATTTTTTTTCAGGGAATTGTACTATTTAGGGATGTAAACCGCAACCTTCCAGTGACATGGTTTCTGGGAATCCACACATGAGATTCATGTTGGCCACAGCTGCACCGGAAGCACCTTTAACCAGATTGTCAATGGCAGTAACAACAACTAATCTACCGTTTTCATCAATTTCAAAACAACCTACGTGGCAGAAGTTGGATCCTCGCACTGAACTTAACCGTGGGATTTCACCAGCATCCAGGACACGCACAAAGGTTTCATCATGGTACTGTTTTTTATACAATTCCATAATCTCCTCTGAACTAACTTCCCTGTTAGGGAATGAGTGTAAGGTGGTTATAATGCCTCTGATAACTGGCACCAGGTGAGGGGTGAATGAAACACGAACATCACCAAATTTACCAAGTTTCTCCTGGATCTCAGGCATGTGACGGTGGGTGGTGACTGCATAGGGCACTATATTATCACTGATATTAGGATAATGAGTTGCAGGGGTGGGTTTAATCCCAGCACCACTCACACCACTTTTAGAGTCGGCAATCAGGATGTCAGCCAGGCCTTCCTTTACCAGGGGGATACCTGCCAGGATGGCGCCGGTGGGGTAACATCCAGGGTTAGCAACCAGATTAGCTTTTTTGATCTCCTCCCGGTACATTTCAGGTAATCCGTAAACTGCATCAAGAGGTTGCTCATGCTTGAGACCGTACCATTTCTCATAAATACCAATATCATCGAAACGGTAGTCTCCACTTAAGTCAACTACTTTGACTCCTTTTTCCACCAGTTGGGGGACTATGCTCATGGAAGCACCGTGGGGGGTGGCGGTGAATACCATATCCACGTCCAGATCCGAAGGGGATTTATCTGTAAATTTCAGATCCAGATCATGAAGGTGAGGATGCACCTTTCGTATGGGTGTGTCTGCGTACTGTCGGGAAGTGGCAGCCACCACTTCCACCTCACCATGAACATCAAGGAACCGCAAAAGTTCCCCTCCAGTGTAACCACTGGCTCCGATAATTGCTACTTCTAACATAGTTCTCACATACTTTTCTTGGGTGAACTCGCCTATTAAATATATACACCCTTGCTATGATTCCTTATTTTGGAGTATACCCGTCCTTTTTTAGGCGGGGTTTGGATTAGTATAAGCATTTTGGAATTAGAAAATTTAAATGAAAATTTAAAATGAAAAAAAGGTTCCAGTTAAGGACTGGCTTAAAAAAAAGATGCCAACCACCGGGCAATACTATTCCATTCTGCTGCTTACAAACCGGGATATTTTCCTATTCTTGAATTTCCCCAACAGGGGACTGGTGATAATACCAGACCAGTGTTCATCAAGACAGTGTTCATCAATAATATTTCACAATCGGATATGCAGGAATAGATTCAGCAAGGTTAGAAGTTTGTGGCAGTAGTTAGCATAGAATTGAAGGGGATCAGATCAGAATAATCATTTCTTTTTTTTCTTTTCGTCCAATGCGTCCTGAAAGGCTAATGCGTCCTGAAAGGCTTCTTTGTGGAAGTTGGCAGCCATTTCCTTCTTACACTCATCATCGGTAAAAAGTCTCATTTTAGGCGCACGGCAGGGGTAATGCTGTATCCTAAGACCTGCTTTAATAGGCAAGTTTTTGGTGTCTTCACCCACCATTTCCTCAGCCACAAACCTGGTGCTGCCACAGGGAGAGCAGCGAAGAACCTCTACATCAACCACCTTATCACCCTGGCAGTTAATCCTGACCACAGGTCTGCCAAACTTGGATACGAATTCATCAAAGATGGGATTACCATTTTCAGTGAGGTCGCACATGTTCTCAGGGCAGGTAACATTACCATAACTTTCCAGCTGGTTTTTGAATCCTTCACCTCTCCAGGCACCAACTATAATCCACTCTACCTTATCATGAAGGGCATCCACCAGGTCAAGGGCGAGATCCGGGTGTAATACATAGGTAAGAACAATATCTGCCTTTTCCAGACGGGCCATGGTTTCAGGGGGAAGATCGATCTCGTCCATAAAAGAGGAAATCGGGGCTTCCATTACAATGTATTCACAGTCAAATTCTTCCTTTATGGTTGCATAGGCCCGTTCACCGTAAGGGCCGTCTGTTACTATGGCTATTTTAATCATGCAATTCCCCGTTTTTATTATAATATCTTCCTATAAATCTAATTCTGGATAAATCTAATTCTGGATTTTTTTTGGGCTTTTAGTAATTATATGAAGCCCTTTAATTTTAGTAATTATATGAGCCTTAGAATATTAAAAAAATATTAAGAAAGAAAAATTGAAATTTTAAATGGAATTCATTTGGTGATCATGGTCCCAATACCTTTTTTGGTGAATATCTCCAGGAGTATGCTGTGTTTAACCCTACCATCGATTATGTGGGCTGATTTAACCCCATTTTCCAGGGCGCTTATACAGGTAAGGACCTTGGGCAGCATACCATCACGGACAGTTCCGTCTTCAATAAGTTCCATGACTTCAGCTATGGTGGCCTTTTTAATGAGACTTTCCTTGTTAGTTGGGTCGCGCAGTATGCCAGGCACATCGGTGAGTATGATGAGTTTTTCTGCTCCTACTTCACCACCAACTTCACCCGCGACAGTATCGGCGTTTAAATTCAGGGTTTCAGCCCGGTCATCCACTCCTATGGGGCTTATAACTGGTATGTAGTTGTTTTCAGTTAAGACATCCAGGATTTCAGGGTTGATGGATTCAATTTCCCCCACAAGTCCCAGGTCTACCATCTGTTCTTCACCAGTTTCCTGGTTCACCACTACTTGAGGGGAGCGTTTCCGGGCTTTCAGGAGCAGGTTATCCTTACCCGAGAGTCCAACTCCTTTACCTCCGTGGAGGCCGATGTTGGCAACGATTTCGGTGTTGATCTTACCCACCAGGACCATTTTCACAATGTCCATGGTTTCCTGGTCTGTCACACGCAGGCCTCCGATGAATTTGGGTTCTTTGCCTAGTTTGCTCATGGAACGGGAGATTTCAGGACCGCCCCCATGGACTACGATGGGTTTCATTCCCACGTACTTCAGGAGAACAGTGTCCCTGGCTGTGGAACTTTTGGCAGCAGCGTCGATCATGGCGTGGCCACCGTATTTAATCATGATCTTTTTCTGGTGGAATTTTTTGATGTAGGGCAAGGCCTCGATGAGAATGTTAACAGTTTCCATAAATAAACACCGTTATTTTTAAGTGATGAGCTAATAATAGATTCTTTTCCAATTTGATGGTTATATATGTCTTATTTTTTTGATAAAGGTGTTCAATAAGCTTTATAAATTATAGAAGACAAAATATCCTTCCTTTGACGTATAGTATCTTTAAATTCTACTTTATTAAAACTTTTCGGATAAATATTTTTTCTAGTGACAATAATTGTTATAAATTATAATACTTGGTTCTAAGTGAAATTTAGAGGTTAAAACAGGTAGTTATTCTAAGATTCACATTTTAACCTAAAAATAAATAAAATAATCCCAATGGGAAATGATTTTCCCCAGAATAAAATCTCAATAGGAAGTAATCCTTAGGATAAATTGCAATGCGAAAGTAATCCCAAATTAAATCTCAGTGGAAAGTAATCCCAAATTAAATCTCAGTGGGAAAAGTAATCTCAATAAGCAATTTAAAAAAAGGGGTTGCAAGTTTAAAAAAATTAGTTAAATATGAATTTAATCTAATTTTAAATTTAAATCTTGGTTATTTCGAATCTGCAGAAGTCATCTCCAACTCCCCAGCAGTTTGTTTCTACAAACTGCCATTTTTCACCGGTTACCTTAGATAGACCTCCTGTAATTCGTCCACCTTCATAGTAACATACTGCTTTACCCAGGTTGGGTATCCCGGCAGAACTCATACTTTCATCAAGTTTAACCACGATTTTTTCATCTTCAATACTCTCTGTGGTTAAAATACCATAACCCCAGTTTTTAAAATCGAATTTAACCAGGTCTAGCCAGCTTTGAACATTTCCTTTTTCAATTTCCCCTGATTCCATCATTTGGGTGGCTCTTAGAGTTGAAAACTCACCCCCGGCTATTCTGAGTATGGATCCAATTGTTCCCATTCCAAACTGTTTACTTCCAGTAATGATAATCGATCTCAAGGCACCCACAGAATTGGCAGAAACCAGGGTCTTCCTTTCTTCGCAAAAAGGCCCAGGTCTATTAATCTCAGATCCAGGGCTTAAACATAGGATACTGGCACCTTCTTTTAGGATTAACCCCATATTTTCTAGATATTCATTGTAATTGCTATATTCTGGCATTTGATCACCCTTTGATCAGTTCAACTATGCGATCTGAGCTTCTTTTCATCTCCAGGCGTATTAATCCCAGATTTATATTTGTGTCTGTAATGACAGCTAAAATTGCATCTCCAGAATCTATCATGAGTGTTTTACCTTTATTACCTTCTATCATGACTTGTTGGAGTTTTTCGTGTTTCATCTCTTCTGAGGATCGTTCTGCTGTACCAAAAACAGCTGAAGACATGGCCCCTACCAGTTCTGAATCAATGTCTGAAGAAACATCTCTTTCAATGATTAACCCATCCTTTCCAACAACCAGTGATCCGTTTACTCCTTGAATTCTACCTAAATCTTTAAGCACTCGACCTATCATGTTTACCGCTCCAATTTCCAACAAACCCCTTAAAATATCTTAAAATCCTAAATGGCTTTATTGGAGATTTTTTCTTCTTTGAATTCTATTTTCAATGAACATCATGGAATGTATTCTTTTTGGAACTGATATTTTGAGAATATATATGGTTAAAACTAAAGAATTTCAAATATTCCAAGGATATCCATGAATATCAATCCATAATATGGTAATATAAAGTTTTATAAAAAACCGTCCAAAAAAAAGGTTTAATAGTAAGTATAACATATAAATTTAGATTTATAGAATCATTGTTGGGTAAATAAAGTTTAAGAATAAAAATTTAGATGATATGGGGAGTTAATATTGATTGCAGTGGGAAATATTTCCTTTATTTCTAAATTTCTTTTATATTAGCTGTAAATTACAAAAACATACATTATTAAAGAGTATTAAATTATTATTTTGGGGTGGTCCTGATTGGGATCATTCACTTATTCTATCTGGATTCAGTTACCCTTAAGTGAGTAAATCAATGATAAGTGGATTTATATTAATGGACTCATAATAATAACATGGCAGAATATAGGGTACAGTCAGAAGGGGACAGTAATGACTTTGTATTCACCAGGTCGTTTCGGAAGATATATCGTATGTTCCGCAGTCTGAAAAATCGGAAGGGGAGATTCGTTTTAATAATCGGGACTCCTGGTACTGGTAAATCCGCCAATATCTATTCTGCCCTGAAGATCCTGGACCTTAATGTTTACGATCCCACCCTTTTTTTGGATAACATGAATATGAATTCTTCAGAAGTGTTCTGTGAGTTTTTTAAAACCCTCAGATTGGATCTGGGGGTTAAAACCGATGAAGAAATTTATCAGAAAGTTGCCGAATATGATGCGGTGTTACTGGCAGATAAAGTCCTTGACTCTGAATTTTTAGATGAGAATAAGTTTGGATTAAGCCTTTGGACAGAAAATAATGGGATCAAAGCATTTCCATTTTATTTAAAAGTGTTCAGGGAGTATTTAAAACACCGGGGGGATCTGGAGAAGGTTAACGTGGTGATACAAACAGCATTCATGATCAAGTTCAGGGGTGTGAAATACGATCTACTCACTGATTTCAGCATACTTTCGCAGATCTTTGTTTTTTTAATGAACCTTTTTTTTGAGTTAATCCGGATATCCTATTCTGAAGATGAAACTGTGCAAATAGTTCTAAACAATTTCCCGGATGTGGAGGAAGAAGAGGTTAGATCATGCATTGTAAAATATGGATGCAGGCCCCGTTTTATATTTGAAGCATTGGAGAAAATGGGAATGGACAAAAAAAGAAGTTAATTGAGTTTTAAGGTAATTGAGTGAATATTATTGGGTTTAAAAAAAATTATTGGTTAAAAATATTAGTTTAAAAATAAATTCGGGGATTTTTAAAAAAATAACCAGATGATTCCTCCTATGAGGAGAGTGAATCATCTTTCATTGCCTTTTTTTTTATTTGAAGTTTATCATACCTTCCTGGTAGTAGTTTTGCAGTTCTGAGGCGTGTTGCAGTTCAAAGGTGGCATAGGGGTCTTTGAAGTAGGGCATCACCATTCCTCTTAAAGTGTAAACATAGGCTGGTATGATTCCGTATTGTTTTCGTACAATGTCAAAGTATAATGGGAATCCGCACCCTTGAGCAAACATGGGATTGTCTTTACGGGCTGTTCCGTGCCAGTACATGGGTATTGGGCCGTTCTGACCGTTCTTTTTGGCAAGGGCGTATAGATAGTTCAGGGCATCATCAAGGTTGGTGAATACCTTACCATCTGTTTTGTACTGGTACCTTCCTTCTGGAGCGCCGAATAATGCTATTTTAAGTGAATCCCAGTAGTTGGTTGCTCCTTCAGCACCGGTACCTTGTGTGTCCACGAAGGCCAGTTCCAGTATCTCTACACCACTTTCATTGTAGCAACGGTAATTGGAGTCACCGGCAAAGTGCACCACCAGAATGGATTTGGAACCACTTTCATTGGCATATCTAGCCAGCATTTGGGAGTGAAGGTGTCCCGGGTACATGTCCGGATTGGCGACTTTTACAAATGCCAGTCTACCTTCTGGTGTGATTGGACCATTCATGGTCGAAACATATGCATAACCTACTATCAGCAGGAAAATTGCCAGTATAACTAAATACCATTTCATTAAATTACCTCTTTAAATAGGAAATTATTATCAAACATTTCCTTTTTATTCCAAATATTCATTATCCCCCCAAATTCTTGCAATTCAAGCCCCATTCTACTATATATGACTGTTTTTTATAGTTTCATATGATATTTTTTTTATTATTCTCTCTATTTTTTTATAAATTATGCATGTAATCAATTAAAAAATTTAGCTTATAATTCATTTATTTTATCAATGGTAAGTTTTTGAATCCTATTTCATTAATGGTATAATTTTGACTCCTATTTTATTTAGTGTTATGAGTTTTGATTTCTATTTTATTTAGTGGGTGAGTTTTGATTCCATTTTATTTAGTGGTATGAGTTCTGATTCCATTTGGATCATGTCAATAACTCTCTGATCTGAAATGGAATAATAGGCCATTTTTCCTTTTTTACGGAATTTAACCAGATTTCTATGCCTTAATAGTCTGAGTTGATGTGATATTGCAGAGTCTGTCATCTCCAGGGCTGCAGCTAAGTCACAGACACAAACTTCTTTCAGTATGAGGGCGTAGAGTATTTTTAATCTGGTGGGATCACTGAGTACTTTGAAATTGTCAGAAATCATTTGAAAGGTTTCATCATCGAGCATTTGTGATTTAACTTCCTTTACTGAGTCTTCGTTGATGCATTGAACATCACAAACATCTTCACCTTTCATTTAAGAATCCTCTGTTAAATGTATAAACCAATGATTTTAAAGCAGCATTCATATTTGTTTATTATATTTTAGATTGTTCAATTATTCGTTTATATGTTTGTGTAAAATGGTGTGATGGTTTGTGTAATAAGTAGTGATGGTTGTATAATGGGTGATGATGAAGGGTTGCAAAATCCCAAATGACACTAAAAACCTTAAAATGAAAAATCATTCATTAATCAACAATGAAAAATCATTAACCAAACAGCAAGTATAGCTAGACTCTTATTATACTACCTTTTTACGGAGTTTATCTTTTAAGATTGGTTGAATTATTATAGGTGTATATGCTCAGTTATAGGTGTATTCCATAATCTCAGTTATGGGTGTATTCCATAATCTCAGTTATAGGGCGTATTTTAGTTTCAGATTAAATTATTACAATTATCTTTTAATTCCAATAATAATTTATAACTAAATTCTTATAATAATCATTATTTAACTGAAGAAATCTGGTTTTTTTAGATTATAAGACGATATTTATCTTATAAGACGAGATTTATCTTATTAAGACGAGATTTATCTTTTTTTTAGATCTATGAAATAGGTAGGCATCTATGACTCCAATAGACATAAAAAAATTGCAAAGGATATGAAAAAAGGATAGTCCCTAGCGGAGTCGAACCGCTGTCGCGAGATCCAGAGTCTCACATGATTGCCACTACACCAAGGGACTAAGACAATAGTTTGCTGTTTTACAATATAAACTTTTAGCTTATGGACGGATTTTTCCGGGTAAATATTCAAACTCTATTGATTAAATATTCATAACAACCATAATATTCATAACAACATAACATTCATAATCATAATCCCATTTTGATATTATGATTTATTATATTTTTTTATAAAAAATTTTTTTATTAACTTCTGACAAATTTTTAGCTATGAGAAGGGTAACCATTCTCGGTGCAGGTCCAGCAGGTTTATCTGCTGCAATTAATCTTGCCAGGGAGGGTTTCCCGATTTCTGTCTATGAAAAGAATCAAGATGTGGGCAAGCGTTTCAAGGGAGATTTTCAGGGACTGGAAAACTGGACAGTGAATGAAGATATTCTGAAAAGCTTTAAAAAGATGAATATCAAGTTTAACTTTGATTATACTCCCTTTAAAAGTTTTACTCTTTCTGATGGAGATAAGTTTTGGAATTTCCATCTGGACCGACCTGCTTTTTATCTGGTGAAAAGGGGTCCTCTGGAGGGAACTCTGGATCATGGATTAAAGGAGCAGGCACTGGATCTGGGGGTTGACATTCACTTTGGTGAGACAATTCCATATGATGATGTGAATATTATTGCCTCCGGTCCCATTGCCAGGGAAATATTCGCTGCAGCCAGGGGTGTTGTTTTCAAGACAGATATGGATGATGTGGCCCTGGCCCTGGTCAATGATCATCTGGCATTTAAGGGTTACTCCTATCTTTTAGTGACTGGAGGATATGGGACTATTTCCACAGTATTATTCCATGATTTCCATCTTCTTAACCAGTGCTTCAGCAATACAAAAAAGGTTTTTAAGGAATTAACTGGTCTGAAATCCACAAACATATATTCTTCCGGGGGTGTGGGCTGTTTTTCCAATCAGAATATTTTCAAAAGGAAGGGAAGGTTATTTGTGGGTGAAGCTGCAGGAATTCAGGATCTTTTATGGGGTTTTGGCATAAGAAGTGCGGTTACTTCTGGGTTTCTTGCTGCAAAGGCCCTTATCCATAATAAAGATTATGGGGAAATGGCACGAAAGGAATTTAAAAATAAACTGAAGTCGAGTATTGTTAATAGATTTTTATGGGAATTAACTGGAGATTATTCCTGGATCGTGGATAGGGTATATGGTAGTAGTGATCCATTGAATTATGTTGGTGCCTTCCATAATTTTAACTGGTTGCAACGATTATTATATCCTTTGGCACGGTTTCATATGAAAAGAAGATATGATAATCTAAAATTATAGGTAGGGGATCTAAAGGGGATCAGCATTGATGGGTCATTCTAAGAAAGATGGTTATTCTAAGAAATCATTGATGGTTATTTAAGAAATTTAATTGAAATTGCAGTATCACTTCATCCTTAGGTGAATTTATCATCAAATTCATCCATAACCTGACTTTTCATATTGCTATTGTGAATGAGGGGTTTCATAGCTTCCACCATATTCCCCATTATCAAAAAGAAGTCCCGGTCTTTTTCAATCATGGCATCCATCAACGATTTTTCAATCCCCTTCCTCGAGCTGATATCGGTCATAATAGAAATCGCACCTAAATATTCGCCGTTAGGCTTGAACAATGGGTTTGTGGATACTAAAACCCAGATACTGGTACCGTTCCTGTTTAAGAATTCCAATTCATAGGTTTGAGCTAATTTTTTCCGGTATTCCTGCCCTTTTTTGATTTTTTGTAAGTGTTTTTTGAAGCAGGACTCTCCTTCGGGATTGGTGAACTGGGAAATGTCTTTATTGAGCATTTCAGTCACCTTAAAACCCAGCATTCTGGCCATTTGTTTATTTACATAGCTTAACTGATTCCTGGAATCAACAAAAAAAACTCCCGAATGTATTTTTTCCACCATTAAACGGTACCTTTCTTCACTTTCCCTTAACTGGTATTCTATGTGTTTTCGTTCAATGGAATAGTTTATGCATCGGGCCAGTAACTTGCTGTCCACCTGTCCCTTAACCAGATAGTCCTGGGCACCTTCACCCACAATATCTATGGCAAAATCCTCATCTTCCAGTCCGGTGAGTATTATTATGGGTATTTCTGGTGCCTGATTGTGTATATGATTAAAGGTTTCAATACCCTGGCTGTCGGGTAATTGAAGATCCAGTAGGACTATATGAAAATCATTTTCACCGAGTGCATCTAGTCCTTCCAAAAGACGCTGTGCATGGAAAATATTGAATTGAATCTGAGGGATCTCCCTGAACATTTCATTTATAATCACCGCATCTCCGGGATTATCCTCTACCAGGAGAACGTTAATAGGTTCTTTAATTCTCATAATATCGCCTAATTATTCTTTTAATCATTTACATCTATGGCAGATGATCTTTTTATTTACAGATGATCTTTTTATCTCTTATTATTATCTTTAATGATTTCTTTTATCATTATTGTATTACTCTGAGTTATCATTTCCTTGGTTCCAAATTATAAATCCTGTCATCGGGGTGGTAATTTTACAATGTCCAGCCAGAATTCGCCAATATTTTGAACCACCTTGATTAACTGGTCCAGGTCTACTGGTTTTGCTATGTAACAATTGGCGTTATTTTTGTAAGTTTCAATCAGATCCTCATCCCGGATGGAGCTGGTTAAAACCACTACTGGAATACATTTCAAGCTATCGTCTTTTTTAATTTCCTTTAAAACATCCCGCCCATCCTTTTTTGGCAAGTTCAAGTCCAGCAATATCAGGTCTGGAAGCCGGGTAGGATTTTCGCCTTCCAGGTGAAGCATTTTCATTGCTTCTTCGCCATCTCGTGCCACATGTAGCACGTTTCTAATTTTTGCTTCTTTGAATACTTCCTGGATCAAACGCACATCTCCAGGATTATCCTCAACCAGCAGCACTTCCACCGCTGTAACTAGTTTATATTTCATAATTTCATATCTCCCTGGGGAATGTTGAAATAAAAAGTAGATCCTTTGCCTGGCTGGGAATCATACCAGATCATCCCTCCGTGTCGTTCAACAATCCTTTTAACAATGGCTAAACCAATACCGGTTCCTCCGTATTCTTCCCGTCCATGGAGACGCTGGAATATTTTGAATACCCGTTCTCCATGTTTGGGATCAATCCCTATACCATTATCTTCAACTTTAAAAACCCAGTCACTATCCTTTTTTTCTGCAGAGATGTGAATGATGGGGCTTTCCTGGTTATTGTATTTGATGGAGTTGCTAATGAGGTTCTGAAAAACCTGTACCATCTGAGGATAATCAGCGTGTACCACAGGAAGGTTATCATAACTGATATCTGCATTATTTTCTTCAATTAACAGTCGGGAGTCAAATGTTATCTGTTTTAGAATATCTTCAGTATCCACATCTTCAAACTTACCAGTTCTACGTTCAATCCGGGAATAGGCTAAAAGATCGTTTACCAGTTCCTGCATCCTGGCAGCTCCATCCACAGCGAACTGGATGAATTCATCGGCATCAGAATCAAGTTGGTGTTCATAACGACGTTGCAGGAGCTGTAGAAAACTGGTTATCATTCTAAGAGGTTCCTGGAGGTCATGGCTTGCCACGTAGGCAAACTGCTCCAGTTCTGCATTGGATCTTTTCAACTGTTTTAATGTTTCCTGGAGTTCCTGTTCTGCGATTTTGCTGGGGGTGATGTCAATGGCAATACCTATCATTTCTTTAGGCTTCCCCTGCAGATCGTAAAACAGTCTTCCCATGGAATAAACCGAGTGCACTGATCTATCTGGCCAGATAGTCCGCATTTCTACTTTAAAATCTTCCCCGTACTGTAAAGTCCTTTGAGTAGTATTATTAACTGTTTCCTGGTCATCAGGGTGCACGGAGTTTAAAAAGTCATTGTAAGACATGTTAGGATCCGGATTTATTCCAAAAATATTTTTGTAATGATCAGTCCATTCAAAGATGTCATTTTCAAGATCCCATAACCACATTCCTGCGTCTGCGCCTTCAATAGCCAGACGTAATTTTTCTTCAGATTTTTTAAGGGCTTTATCGGCCTTTTTAATTTCAGTTATTTCCAGTGCTGCCACGTTAATGCCTATAATCTCATGGGAAGAATCTTTAAGAGGGTACCATTTTTCTAACCATGTCCTGAGAACACCTGGTTGGGCAGGAGTTACACCATTAAATTCCCTGCTTCCAACTGTTTTTTTTGTTTCGAAGATTTCTTTAGCTGCTTCTTCAGCCTGTTCAGCTAGATCCGGTATTATTTCATGGATAGTTTTTCCAATATGTTCTTCTGAGGAAAAACCATTTATTTCCGCCATACGATCATTTATACGCACGAATCGCAGTTTTCGATCTAAAACACATAATCCTATTGGTGCTGAATTGTAAATAGCCTCAATCTCAAAGAGACGTTTCTGGGCGGTGTTTTCACTTTGATGGAGTATTTCTTCCATTTCGCGACGTTTGGTCACATCTCTAAGGAAACTATGCACCCGACCATTGCCTTCAAACGAAACAATACTTGACTTGATGTTGTAATAGCATATAGTGCCATCTTTTTGTTTAAAATCCGCATCAAATTCAACGATTCCCTTGTTTTTTAGTTCCCCCATCACATTATTCTTTTCAAACATCATTTCAGTGCTGCTAAACTCATCCAGATTGGTTCCAATCATCCCTTCGGTAGTCGAACCAAGCATCAAGGCGAAGTTTTCATTGCAGTCAGTTATATTCCCCTGAAAATCATGGATACAGAAACCATCGTTGATGTTTTCCACAATGGAACGGTATCGTTTCTCACTTTTTAGCAGTGTTTTTTCAGCAAGTTTACGATGGGTAATGTCCTCTATTATCCCATCAGCCCAGTTAATGGAACCATTTCCATCATAATGTGCTTGTGCTGATACTGAAACCCATATGGGCTGGTTATCTTTCTTTTTAAGATGTAATTCCCGGCCAGTAACCGATCCGTCCCTCTTTAAATCTTCTAAAAACAGTCTTCTCTGTTGAGGGTCCCTGTAAAAATCCATAACCTTAATTTCCATTATTTCACTGGTGGAGTCATATCCAAACATTCGGGCAAATGCAGGGTTCACCTGGATAAAATAACCATCAGGATCAGTTGAGTTGCGGTAAACTCCTACATTGAGATTTTCAACCAGGCTCCGGAATTTATGTTCACTTTCCTGGAGATCCTTTTCAGCCAATTTACGCTGAGTTATGTCTTCAAATGATTCTAAACCACCAATAACATTACCATCATGGTCTTTAATAGCGGATGCAGTGAAATGTAAGTATTTACCATTCAGACCCATCTTGGGATAAAATTTTTCAACTTCATAAGCCCCCTCAACCAATTGGGACATTTTGCAATTATCAGAAAACCAGTATGACAGCCCTTCAATATCCTCATCCACCAATAAATCAACCATACATGGTCTTTTTGAGTTGTAAAATGCTTTCCAGTGTTTATCTGTCCCGAGGACATCACTGGCATTGATTTGGCTGTATTCTTCCAGTGCTTGGTTCCAGTAGATAACTTTATGATCCCTGTTAATCACAAATTGAGGTAATGGTGAACAGTTGATTATAGCATCCAGTCCAATTAATTCTGGATTTTCTTGCGTAGTTTGATTAGTGTCCCCGGTAAACTTAGACCCCTCCTCCGGATTCATTTATAATTCATTTTAATTGTAAATGAGTATAATGTTGATTTATGGGTTTTAAGGGAGATTATTATGTTTTAGGCTGGTTTTTTTAGTTCTTAATAGCCCTTTTTAGCTTTTTGAGGGCTCGTGGTCTGATTTTATGGGAGGTTTTTTGATAAAAAAATATCAATGCCACTATTTATTGTTTTTGGGTTCTTTCAATGATTTTAAAGTGTTGATTGCTAATTCTTGTTCTAAAACTCTCAGTCTTTCGGCTAAAAAATCCAATACCATTTTTCTTTCATCAAAAGGCACATTTTTTTTGGAGAGCATGTTGATTAATTCAGTAGTGCTTCTGACTGATTGTGTTCCTGCCTTTTCATCCATTAACAGGATATCTCTTTTACCAATTTCCTTTGATGGTGTAACACACACAGCTCCCAGGAGATCACCGTTATTATCCACCACATCCATTGAACTTGTGTATTTTTGTTTATTATGTTCAGTCATATTCAATCACCTTAATCCATCTTAAAACACCATGATACATAAATCTTTTCATATTGTTTTATAATAAAAATAAGTTAAATATTAATATAAATTTAATATATTATTTTTCCCGTCTGTTTTTATTTTTTCAAAATGATAAAATGTATTTTAAAACCCCATAAAATGACTATTAGTATCACTGAAGAGGTTTTTAATGATAAAATTACTATTGGATTACAAAACATGAATTTAAAGACAAAATAGTTTGTATATTACTATAAATAGCTTATAACTAAAGGGATTATACAACACTTAAAAGAAGGCATTGAAAAAACAGAGATATAGGAGAAATAAGGTCCCTGAGGCCTAAATGGCCTCTGGGACGATGCCATGTCATGTCCTTACGGAGGCGGTTGTAAAGGCATGAATTTCAAGGTTCATATTATGATCATATAAGATCATAATATGATTCTTATGGTCGTTTAATTCACCTAATTACATCTTATGACAACATGATATTTAAATATTTGTATTGGGATAGGGTAATGTATTAGAAAATAATAAAAATACTAAAAAAATAACCAATAACTCCCTGAAATCTCTTTTAATATTCAAATAAATCTTGATTTTAATCTAAACCTTTTTAATTTATAATACATTCAATTTTCGAGAAAAATTCTTATATTATGTACGGGTAATTTTCAAATTAAAAACTGGTGAAAATCAATACTCTTTAAAAACAGTATTTATTGTTTTGAAATACGTTAATGGGGTTTAAAATAATATTGTCATTGGAAAAATAATATTACTTTATAAAAACAGATAATTGAATTACATAATAATTCATAACATCCTTTCATACCTCCTGGAAAATATAACTAAAAACGATTTTAAATATGTAAAAATTACAAATGAAATATATAAAGGAATATTTTATTTAAAAGAAATATATAATCCTTATTTATCTAAAAATAAATGAATTTATTATGGGGTTTAAAATAATGAAGCTCAGAAGGGACATTATCAAACCTCCACGGCTATATTTTGAAGACGAATCGGAAGAAAGACATTCTAACTGGTTGGAACTTCTGTTTGATCTCATCTTCGTGGCAGCAGTGTCCCTTTTAGCCTCAAATCTCAACTCCAATTATTCTTTTACCACATTCCTCCAGTCCATTCCCCTATTTTTTGCCATATGGTGGGGTTGGCTTGGCCATACCATCTACCTCAGCCGTTTTGGTGTTGATGATTTCATGCACAGATTTTATACCATGGCGCAAATGATCGTGGTGGCCATCATGGCTATAAATACTAAAGATGCCCTTGGAGCAACAGGACCGGAGTTCGCTATTTCCTATGCAATTTTAAGGTTCATGCTAGTTGCAGAGTACCTAAGGGCCGGGAGAATTGTGCCGGAAGCCCGCGCACTCACTCACCATTACAGTATTGGGTTTGGAATTGCTGCCGGGCTTTGGGGAGTTTCCGCATTCACACCTGCACCCTGGCGTTTCCTGTTGTGGGGAATGGCCATAGTGGTAGATCTTTTAACACCTCTAACTGCCGGGAAAATACATCAACAGTTCCCTCTCCATCCCACTCATCTCCCGGAGAGGTTTGGGCTATTAACCATTATCCTCATTGGTGAAGCAGTGGTGGGTATTGTATTTTTGATTGGAACACTGGGTTTAACATTAGAAACTGGAATTACTGGCCTCATGGGGTTCATTGTTGCATTTAGTATATGGTGGGGATATTTTGAAGAAGCCCGGGGTGCAGAGGCTCGTGTTGAGGAAAAAGGTGAAGAAATTGGCCGATATCAGTTATGGCTCTATGCACACTTCCCACTTTTACTGGGAATTGTTGCCACTGCCATGGGAGTAAAACACGTCATATCCCATGGATTAGGGAGTGTTCTATCCTCATCAGAAGTATGGCTTCTCTGTGGGTCCCTGGCCCTGGCATTAACTGCACTGAGTTTCATATTTTTATCTTCCTTCAACTGGCACGAGTGCGTAAGCAGGGTTTTACTCTATTTTAGAATTCCCTATTACATCCTGATAATTTTGGTCATCTGCACTGGATTTTTAGGGTCAATACTCCCAGGATCACTAATTCTCGGATTACTGACTCTCATATGTGTCGTTAAAGTTATACTATCTCTTAGAGAACCTCCAGAGGAACTTATGTGTGATATATATTGAAAATGGAATATTCATTAGACTAAAATATCATTTTACAACCTTTTAACTAGCTTTTCAACTGATTTTAGTTTTTTTAAATTTCATTTTAACTTACTTTACGTATGTAAAAATCAAGCTGTCAATTTTATTTTTTTGTGAATTATGTCACATTAACTTTTAAGATTGAGTGAAAATAAAATTATTCCCAGAAGGGGGTGTTGGTATATTAAGAAAATTAAGTAAAGATAATCCTGAAAAATCCACCATAAAATCTTTAAATAGTGAAAGACTTCTTAATATTAAAAAAATTCTGGCTGAGGGTCAATCTAAAAATGACACCAGTCAATAGTCTTAAAAATTATTTAACTAATTTGCACTGATTTTTGTTATTATCTGCCATTGATGAAATTGTTTATTAAATACTTAAAACCTAAAATATCCTGATAAAATGAAACAAAAAGCAATTTATCTGGTATTGTTCATTTTGATGATATTAATTGTTACCGTTGGTGTTTTTTATGCAGATCAATTGGATATCTATAACACTCACAGCAATCCGATTTATACTTCGCTGAATACATCTTTCAAGCTTAACATAAACCAAACAGCCATTGTTGAACCCGATAATATAAAAATAACATTTTTAAATGTTACTGAGGATTCAAGGTGTCCTGAAGGAACGGTTTGTGTTTGGCCCGGACAGGTTAAAGCACTTTTCCTTTTAGAGCTAGACCAAAGCCATGAAGATGTTTTTAACCTCACTTTAAATTCAAATGAAACCCAGAGTCAGAAGACGATTGCAGGATACTCCGTTAAACTGGTGAATGTTGATCCTTACCCTGGATCTCTTAAAACCATAACTGATAATGAGTATGCAGTAACTTTATCCATTAAAACAAGCATATAGGTGCATAACTCAATTAAAGGACCGAAATGATAACTTTACTATTTCCTTTTTTATTATTTTTTCTATTAAATTGCTTTTATCATGAATTAGACTTTTTGAATTTGATTATGCTTTGATAAATTTAGTGGATAACTCCGTATTAAGGGCACCTTCTGAAAATTTAGTATCAATCGTAGTATCAGTATTATTCAATCCTAGTATCAGTGTTGGGGGTTCATCAATTTTAGGTGTTATTCATCAAAACTATTCATTGGCAAAAAGATTCTCAGGAAATAATTTTTTTGTTATTAGGCCTTAATATTGTAATATAAATTTAATTAGGTCTCCGTAACTTATATAAGGGATGTTATACAAGCTTAATGTGCAAATACTTTATTAAACCACGATCAATGGAGAAGCAATAGCAATATCTTACTAATTGCCTCCCTAAAATTATACCCGCAGGGCCCAACCAAACTCCCCATTCTACAATCCCTGCGGGATTCTCCATTGATATGACAGTCATCTTTTAACACTTGTTAATCAGTTATTATAACCTAAATTTTAAAAAAAATCATTTCAAAAATAATCCATAACTCCTTTTCTAAATCCATCTATTTAGATCATAATCTTATTTAAACTTCATAATCTATTTATTTAATCTGAAACTAAAATAAATCCAACATTCTGGAATTTAGCAGTGAATTTTTATTGGTTAATCGCACTGAATACCATGGGTTTGTGGGAGGTTACCATCATGAAATTGAATGCCATAGGTTTGGTTAATTCCCCCTTCAAGGATAAGAAGGGATCTCCTCATCAGGGTCGTTTTTCTGATGAATTGAGTACGATAACTATTTTCAAAGATTATGAAGAGGCACTGGAAGGAATCGAGAATTACCAGAATTTGATGGTGATTTACTGGATGGATCGTGCTGATTCAGTTTCTCTCAAGGTGGTTCCTTACGGGAGAAAAGAGAAACGAGGGGTTTTTTCCACCAGAGCACCGGTGAGGCCAAATCCCCTGGGATTGTGTATGGTGGAACTTGTGGAAAAAGAAGGGAATATCCTAACTGTGAGGTGGCTTGACGCCCTTGACCAGTCCCCTGTCCTGGATATCAAACCATTCGTACGGGAACTGGACTGCCCCTAAAATTTGCTTATATTCGATTATCTACCATAATTCATTTTTCCCACCATAATCCGTTTTGGAATGTCCATTTAGAATATCCATTTAGAATAATTCTTTTTAGATATTTTTTTTAAAAATTTTTAAGTATTTTTATAGTTAGTGATTATAAAGAAACTTACTTATGGTTTAGTGTATCAATATAACAGAGAGGATTTTATGTGATTCTTCCAGTTACCTAAATAAATTATGATGATTTATTTAAGTGGCTTTTCACGCTTAGTTTAGGAGGAGAGGGGATAATGGATTTTAAATTAGCCGTAGAACTCACCAGGAAAATAAAGAAGGTAAAAGGGGTCGTATCTGTAATGTACCCTGGTGCTGCTGCTTCCAAAACATTAAATGATATTGATCTAATTGTGGTTCATTCTGTTAAATCAGAATCTTCTATCCAGAAAGTTAATGATCTGGTGGCTGGGAAATTCCGAACGGAACAGATCACCCTTGAAGAGTTGGGGAATAATCCCGAGATTAATGCAGCAATGAGTGGGGAAGGTGTTCTCCTCCATGGTAAGGCGGTAGATATAACTGCAGAAAGTGTGCAATTAAAGTCACGTATTATCCTGACCTATGACACCACCGAGATGAACCAGAATGATAGGAATAAACTTAACCGGGCACTTTATGGTGGAATATCCACCTACAAAAAGGATGGGGAGAGAATTGTCAAGGAATATCCTGGGATAATCAGCAAAATCAATGCATTGAAATTGGGCAAAGGCGTTTTAATGGTGGACCGTTTCAATTCATCACTTGTAATCCAAATATTAAAGACATTTAAAGCCCAGTGGAAAGAAATACCCGTGTGGACCTATTAAACGGGGGTTTGAAACCGTAGGGATACAACCTTCAGGGATAATAGGGCATTTCAACTGGATGGGGGGGGTGGATATTGTTGAAAAAACCTTAAAAGAGATATTTAAAGGGAATTTAAGCACTAATTTAGATGAACGTGCTATTGAATCTATTTTAAATGATGAAAATGTGGTTATTAGTCCGGATACCCAAAGGGAAGTTAGGATTCCTCCAGGTCAACACGAAGATAAAAGCTGGCCAGTACTACATGCAGGTTCAGTTACAAAAATCGATCCATCCCAATGGAAGCTGAAAATATGGGGTTTGGTTCGAAAAGAGATGGAACTGGATTACACGGATTTCATATCTCTTCCTCCGGTTACAGTTTTCTCAGACATACACTGTGTCACTACCTGGTCCAAGTTAAACAATTTATGGGAAGGGGTAAGCACATCCACCATTAAAGAACTGGTGGAAATACTCCCTGAAGCCAAATATGTTATGGTACACGCTCATAAAAATTTCACCACCAACCTCTCCCTGGAAGATTTTTTCGCACCTGACGTGCTACTGGCGACCCATCACAACCGAAAAGCCTTAAACTCCAAACACGGAGGACCCGTGCGATTAGTGGTGCCTCAACTTTATTTCTGGAAAAGCGCCAAATGGGTTACTGGACTGGAATTCATGGCAGAGGATAAAAGAGGTTTCTGGGAATCCACGGGTTATCATAATCATGGTAACCCCTGGAAGGAAGAACGTTACAGCTGGCAGGAAACAGATCAAAGAATATAGTGCAAGGAATAGGAGAGGTTTATTTAATGAAAGTCTTATTTGTGGAACCACCCAAGGTATTCTGGTTTGTCATGGGTGAATACATGCCCCCACCATTGGGGATACTCCAGTTAGCCGCATATCTGGAGTCTAAGAATGATACTTGGGATATTCAGGTGGTGGATTCCCAGGCTGAAGGCTTTGGGTGGAAGAAACTCCAGCATCACCTGGAACAGGCAGAACCAGATGTGGTGGTCCTCAGTGCCCTGGCAACATGTAACACCTTCACTGTCCTTAGGGCAGTGGAAATAGCTAAAAAAGCTAATCCTGATGTAAAAACAGTGGTTGGTGGTCAGCATTTCACGGCACTGGCTGATGAGAGTCTCTCCACCTATCCTGAAATTGATTTTGTGGTGCGAGGTGAGGGAGAAGTCACCCTCTATGAACTGGTAAGAGGTCTGGATAATAACCAGTCACCAGTAGATGTTAAAGGACTTTCCTTTAGAAATGGCACTAAAATCTTCCACAATCCGCCCCGTCCATTCATCAAGAACCTGGATGACCTTCCATTCCCGGGTTATCATTTTGTCAGTCAACACATGAAGAAATACAACTTCAAAATGATGGCCTATACTGGTGCAGGATATGCCCTGGTGGAAGCATCCCGGGGGTGCGCCTATAAATGTACTTTCTGCTCACAGTGGCAGCACTGGGGAGGTAAATGGAGACCAAAATCCCCTGCTAGAATTGCCGATGAAATGGAACACATCTACAACGAGTACGGGATCAGCTTCCTGTGGTTAACTGATGACAACTTGGGACTGGGCAAGAGAACAAGTGCCCTGTGTGATGAAATTATCAACAGGGGACTTTCTGAGGATATAACCTGGTTTATGCAGGCCAGAAGTGACGAAATTATAAAAAATAAACACAACCTCCCTAAACTGAGAAAAGCAGGTAACTACTGGATAATGGCCGGGTTGGAGCGGCATGATAATGAGGTGCTTCAGGATTACCATAAGGGGATTAAAGCCAGTGATGCAAAGCTTTCAATGGATCTTTTGAAGGAAAACGATATCTTTTCCCAGGCAACACTGATCACCGGGGATCGGAAGGATTCCCATGAATCCATACAGGGATTACGTGATTTCGTTAACTACGTGGATCCGGATTTAGCAATTTTCATGATCCTAACCCCCTTCCCTGGAACCCCACTCTATGAAACTGCCAGTAAGCAAGGATGGTTGGAAGATAATAACTGGGCCAACTACGATATGGTGCATGCAGTTATGCCCACTGAACATCTCACTCGAATGGAAGTCCAGGAAGAGTTATACCAGTGTTACCGGAGTTTTTATGGTAGTATGAGGAGAAGAATTTCAGGAGTGTTTTCACGGAATAAATTCAAACGGCAAACTTATCGTTATATGGCAGGTCAGGGTCTCCTGCAAGCATTGAGGGATTTATATTGAACCGGAAAACTGTCGGGCAATCCTATCTCAGTCGTAATGTTTTGGCAGTGATTTCGTTTTCAGGCCTTTTCCTCCTGCTGGCCATGTATCTATGGGCCCCTGAATCTGAAATATTATATGATTTTCAAAAACCACTGATTATATCTATTTTTATTGCCATATGCCTTCTGGGAATCCTGGCAGCAATTTATCCCAAACTATGTAAGGGATTATTGGAATTTAAAAAATTTGATAAAAAATCTTTAGATCCTGAAAAAATGAATAATATGCAATTTGAAGGTCATCATCCGGATTGTGGGAAATTTGAATCCCACACCATCATTATCAGGGGGAGTAAATACTGTCCCGGCTGTTCAGGACTACTAATCGGGGCTATTATGGCAGTTATTGGAATCTTATTTTATTATTTTTATGGATTACCCCTAATCTATGGGGAAATCTCTTTCTGGACAGGACTGGTGATGGTTTTCCTGGCCCTGATGTTAATAATCTTTTTAAAACTGGGGAAAAAATTGAAAATTGTTTCTAACATGGCACTGGTCACTGGATCCGTAATGATACTGATTGGTCTGGATACAGTTAAAGAAAATCTCTTAATTGAATCTTATTTCCTTCTTCTGGTTTTGTTCTTTATATTAGCCAGAATAGCTGCTTCAGAAAACAATCATGAAATTATCTGTCGGAATTGTGAAGAAAAATCATACTGTATTTACGAATAAAAAAATAAGTTTCAATCTGTATCCATAAATAAAATAGGGGATAAGTTCAAGCAGTATCCATGAATAGGCTAGTATTCCCAAATAGGCTAGTATTCCTAAATAGGCCAGTATTCCTAAAGTATCTCTAAAATAGGGGCTTGATTCACCCCTCTTTATCTGTGGATAATTGGATCAATGTTTTCTTCGGGAACCGTAAATTGCACCTACTATAATCAATAGGCCTATAATGATGATAATAGCGGGCCAGATATATGTCCAAATGTTTTGGAATCCTGTAAATGAAGCAAGGCCTATTAAAATTAGTATAATTCCACCTATAAGAGGTCCAATTATGTTACCATGGGGAAGTCCGAAACATTCATTTCTCTGGCGGTAGTAGCGATCATCACGGTGGTGATGGCGGCGCCTTCCCTCATAATCATCCCTCACATCTCGCAGGGGCTCTCCACATTTAGAACAAAATTCAGCATCGTCCTCGTTCTTTGTACCACAATTATGACAGTAAACCATAGAATACCTCCTATATCTTTAACAATTTTTCTTTAACAATTTTTCTGATTATTAACTGAATCGATATAATAATTCAATACATTCTTTAGTATTTATTAGAGGTTCATTAGCCTTAGTATTTTTCCATTTATTTTGGTGGATACTAGGTTGAAAGTGTTTCTAAACATCATTCCCAACCGTCTCAAGGTGTATATATCTAGCTTAGGTGCCAAATCTTCCAATTCTTCATATCCGCTAATCATGAACTGATAGTTCCAAACTAATCATGACGGATAGTTCCAATCAATTAACTGATTCCTCAACTATGCACAGCTAATGTCCGTAGACGGTTCATAGCTGCAGCAATTTCATATCTACGGGGCCTGGCAAGGTTATGGGGTTGCTTCCTGCCTGGTGGTGCAAGGAAATCAAGCCCTTCCCTGTTGATACAGTTTTCCAGATAGTCCAGAACATCTTCTATCCTAAAATCCTCTGTTTTAGAATCCTCTTTACTGGAAGGTCCGTCTGATTTCTGTTTATAATTTTTATGGAACTGGTAAAGAGCGTAGCCAATGGCCCGTGTCTGGCTGGATTCAACCAACTGCTCTACCTGGGAAAGATCAATTGTTTCGGGGCCAATAATCAGGTTAGAAACACCCCTACTATCCAGTTTCAGTCTTTTTCCTTTATATGGTTTGATGGATTCCGGGCGAGGGTAACGCTGCCGGTAATGGAATTTGCCCTTTGATTCAGTTTCCCTATTAATGGGCATTTCTTCTGCAACCTTTCTAGCCTCCTGGGTAACGTTATGGGGCTGATAGTGGTCCATCATAATAACTGTATCTGCCTTCTGGAAGTAATCACCAGATCCACCCATTACCAGTACCGATGAAACTCCGTGATCTTCATAAAGCTCACTAACCCGATCAATGAATGGAGTGATGGGTTCTTTATCCTTGCTGACCAGACGTTGCATTCTTTCATCCCGGATCATGAAATTTGTTGCTGATGTGTCCTCATCGAATAAAAGGAGTTTTGAACCTGCTTCCAACGTTTCGATAATGTTGGCAGCCTGTGAGGTGGAGCCCGAGGCATTTTCCGTGGAAAACTTTGTAGTATCTCCAATTCCAGGAGGATGGTGGATGAAGCTTTTAACATCCACTTTTTCAACAGAACGCCCATCTTCTGCCCTTATTTTAACAGCATCCTCCCTGGTGATTACCAGTTCCCTGCCGTCTCCAGGAATATGGTTGTACACTCCTAGCTCAACTGCCCTGAGCAGGGTGGACTTTCCATGGTAACCGCCACCCACAATAAGAGTCACACCTTCTGGAATCCCCATACCCACAACAGAACACTCTTTACTTGTTTCCATAGCTACTTGGAGGGAAGATGGTGATTTGAATGACACAGCATTTATGAGTGGTTTATCTGAAACACCGCTTTCACGCGGAAGAATAGCGCCATCTGCAATGAAAGCCACCAATTCCTGTTCCCTAAGCTGGCTGCGAATATATTCTGTATCTTCAAAGCACTGAATATGTTGGGTTAATTCAGCTGAAGTGAGATTCTCATAAAAACAGGAATTATTAACAATTTCCGGTAAAATTTTCATCAAGATCCTCTGAGCTTCAAAGCCCATCACCCTCCTGCCTCTGGCAGGTAAACCCACCTGAAAACGTATTTCCAGGATATCTGAACTGATGTTCACACTGCTGCGCTGGAGTATCTCCTGATTACCATGATCAATGTGTAAAATCCCACTTTTCCCACTTCCTCTCCTGTCACCAGCTAACTTCTTTATACCTTCACTGAAGGCCCGGGAGATGTAATCCTCTAGTGCAATCTTACGGTTAGGATTATGGTATAGTTTGTCAGGAAATGAGTTTTCATAAACTTCCACCCGCAGTAGGGAGGGGCTGGCGAAGGGATCTCTCTGCACATGATCAATGAAAAGTGAAAAAAGACCAAAATCATAGCTACCCTTTAAATCCAGATATGCTTTGTAACCCCTTCCATCAATTCGTTTTAGAATTGAAATTAGTTTTTCTTTATCTGCCATGGCACTCATTATACATAAATTCAAGTTTTAGATATAAGTTCATCTAAGTTTAGATAGGGGGTTGCCTATTTTTTATATAGAATCCTTTTAATATTATTAAAGAAAATGTATAATGAGATTAGATCCATCTGTCACATATAATTATACTAATTTTAGTTGCACGGTTATCACAATAAGGGAGTTTCAAAGGTCATGTCAAAAAACACATTCAGGGACAGAATCTACAAGATCAGGAATTATCTGGCAGGGGATGAAGAAGTCCCTATAATGTACATTCATGCCATCATGGCTATCATAGGCAGTGTCAGTGTTCTTTTAATTCTACAATTTCATGAAATGCCAATGTCCTCAGTACAGCACAGTCTCCTGGTTCTGGTAGAAAAAGCATGTGTAATTGTGGTCATCGCTTATGTTGTGAGTCGTTTAAATGTGTTCACAGAGGTTCTGGAGGGAAAATTCACCATTAAAAACCAGGCCATACTTATTGTTATCTTTGGGGCAATTTCTATCTTTGGAACATACTCAGGGGTGGATGTTTTCGGGGCCATGGCCAATGTAAGGGATCTAGGCCCCATGGTGGCAGGTCTTATTGGGGGACCTATCGTGGGACTGGGTGCTGGTCTAATTGGTGGATTGTACCGTTTGAGTTTGGGTGGTTTTACAGCTGTCCCCTGTGCCCTTTCCACCATACTGGCCGGATTATTCGCTGGTCTGATCTTCCTCATTAATAAACGCCGCTTCGTGGGAATATTTTGGGCGGTGGTTTTTGCAGTTTTAATGGAATCCCTGCACCTTCTCATTAACCTGGCCATTGCCCAACCCTACTCCAAGGCACTGGCAGTGGTGGAGGAGCTCACCATACCCATAATTGTCTCCAATGCATTGGGAATGTTCATATTTGCCTTCATCATTTCCAACCTCCTCCGGGAACGGGAAACAATCAAGCAGCGTGACCTTTATTTTGATGAACTGGAACGTAAAAAACATGAGTTAAAGGTGGCCAGTAAAATCCAGAAGAGCTTCTTACCTGAAGAACTACCTTCTATTCCCGGTTTTAGTGTTGCAGCTTTGAACATCCCTGCACATGAGGTTGGAGGGGACTTCTATGACTTCATACCAGTATCCCCTGAAAAAACAGGTATTGTGATTGCGGATGTTACTGGAGACAGCTTCCCGGCATCATTACTCATGGCTCTTTCTAGAACCATAATCAGGGGAGAAGCAAAAAATCAAAACCCCCAAACCCTTTTAAAATATTTAAACAATCTAATTGCAGTTGATATTGGTCCTGAAATTTTCATTACTATTCTATACGGTGAATTGGACACTAAAAATCGTTGTTTCAACTATGTTAACGCAGCCCACAGCCCTCCATTAATTTTCAGGAACAAAACAAACCAGTTAAGCGAGCTTGCAAAGGGGGTTAAATCCTTGGGCCGACTGGAAAATATTCAGCTTGAAAAACACAAAATAAAGATTGAAAGTGGTGATCTGCTCTTATTCTATACTGATGGCGTAATTCAGGTTTTAGAAAGTCCAGAATCTTCCGGGAAAGAAGTATTAGAGCAGATGGTTATCCAAAATCATGATCTTTCACCAGCAGAGATTTTAGAAGAGATAAAATCAAAAACCATCTCCCTAGAAGTAAATCCTGATGACCTGGTGTTGGCGATTCTAAAAGCAGATTGAATATTGGTCCTTGAGGTTGATCATTGCCTAGAAGTTGATTTATTAATTCCTTAAGGAAATTTTATCCTTTCCTTGATTTTATCCTTTCCTTATTAAAGATGAATGGGGGTTCGGGAGATCTATCAAATTAGGTTTTCCAGGAGGATCTTGAATCCAATTCCTATCAAAATCAAACCTCCTAAAACTTCAATTTTACTTCCAAAGAGGTGTCCTACTCTTTTTCCGAGATAAACTCCCAGGAATGATAATGCAAAGGTTACCAGCCCTATAATCACGATGGGCAGGAGAATGGGGGTGTTTAAAAATGCGAAGGTTACACCCACTGCAAATGCATCAATACTGGTGGCAACTGACAGAATTAAAATATCTTTAAGGGAGAAAACCTGGCACACGTCATCATCTTCTGGTGATAAGCCCTCATAGATCATCTTCCCTCCGATTATTAATAGTAGGATGAAAGCAATCCAGGGCGCCCAGAGCTCAACCAGCACTGCTAACTGTTCCCCTGCCAGCCAGCCAGCTACAGGCATCAAAGCCTGGAATGCACCGAAAAATATGGCAATGGTGAGGGCATACTTCAGATTACATTTCAGAAGCATTCCCCTGGTGATGGATACACTGAAAGCATCCATGGCCAGACCAACTGCTAGAAAAAACATCGAAAAAATATCCATATCTAATTCATGTACACCCACTACTTATATGCGTTATGGTTGGTAAATAAGGCCTTTAAATTCATAAAACCCCACATAAAGAGCAGATAATGTGAGATTTACCATTAGGGATAATCTAAATTTTTAGACTAAATCAATTAGTTTAGTCCGTTTCTTTTAAACAAGGGTTTTTTTGATAAATGTTTTTTTTGATAAATATTAAGGAACTTTTTTGATAAATTATTAAAGGAAAAATATTAATTAAAAATCCGATGGAAAAAAAGATTAACCTATAAAGGGCATTATTCAATGTTAGAAACCATACATCCTAGAATTGTTTATTTAAGAATTTTTTTAAAATAACATTGAAAATTTATTGGTGATTTTAATTGAATCCTACGGATAATAACCTTGAAAAAGGCGAAAAAAAGAATCAGAAAGAGAAAATTGCTCTCTTGGAGAAGGGTAATGAGCTTTTCACTCAGGGAAGTTATAAGGCTGCTCTTTTATATTTTGATGATGCACTGGTACTGGACCCTGATAACAGCAAGATATGGGACATTCGGGGGGTTGCACTTTCGCGTGTAGGATTAGTGGATGAAGCTCAGGAGTCTTTTGAGGTGGCTCTTGATCTCGAACCGGACAATGCCCCGGCATGGTCCAATCTGGGAGTATTATATGCATCACAGGCCAGGTTTGAGGAGGCTGTAAATTCCTTTGATCATTCACTGGAACTGGAAGAAGAAAATGATGAAGTCTGGAACAATCGCGGGTCAGCGCTCTTCGGTTTAAAGAAATTCAAAGAGGCTTTGGAATCTTTTACTCGAGCCACAGAGTTGAATCCAAATAATGCTCAGGCATGGGCAGGTAAAGGTTCAGCACACAACTTCCTGGATGAATACCTGGAGGCAATCAAATCACTGGAAAGGTTCATAGAACTGGCATCTTCCACTTTTTCACCGCAAGTTGAAGAAGCATGGGCCCTGATATTTGATTTGAAAATGAAAACTGGTGAGACTACTAAAAAGGAATGAATAATCATTAAAACTATTAAATGGTCATTATACGCCTATAATAGTCACTAATAATAGAATTATCACTAATAAGAGATTATATTATTAGGTAATATTATATTTAATTAGGTATAAATATGGGCTTATGGTGTAAAAAGGAGCTTCCAGAGATTAAGGGGGTTTGTAGGGGGGAAAAATGGCTTATCTCTGGAAGCATGTTTCTGGTTCCAACCAAAAATAGAGTTAAAGGTTAGGTTGAAACCTATGGGGTTGTATGTGTACTACACACACATACACATGTACTCTTATTCCATTATTTAAATGTTTCGGTTGAAGGGAGTTAATCTGAAAACCTTTGTGGATGATTTGCAGTCTTCAGAAATTTGGATCCTCCCTTTGGGAATTTCAAATATATTAATAAGGGTTGTTGGCAATTAGTTTAGGAAGAACTTCCTTTAATCTTTTCATATTCTCTTTCTTTAGTGGTATCACATGTCTTTCACCATTATAATCAAATTTAAATCGTGTAATTGGTGATCCATATTCAATATTGGTTATTTCACATAAAGGGTAGATTATAACTTTGCCTGTTCTATCAGTACCCCAAAAGTTTTTTCGGTATTCAATTAAACATTCGCTGGTTAATTCTAGGTCAAATGAGTCATCCTCTAAAAACAGGACTATGTTGCTGAGATCCCTTTCGCAAACCATGCAATTTAGTGAATTATCAGGGTTTGCAACACCACATTCCGGGCAGATCAGTGTAAAAAGAACCATTCTGGGTTCATTATCTGGAGATGTCATATTCTAAATATTAATCTTATTCAGTAATTAATCTTGTTCAGTATAAAATTATTCAAAATTAAATTGGTATTTAAATATAGTTTATTCATCTACTTATATCAAATAAACAAGATATTCAATTAAGTTCAATGGAATATATATGAATTATGGGAAAAACACTGTTTCAATATCACTAATAAATAGAAAAAGATGTCCTGATAAAGAGAGAGGCGGCGGGTTTCTCCTTTTATCAGAACAGGGGTCCGTTAAGGCGGTGGATAAGGCAATATCCAGTTATTTGGGTATTACTGTTAATAAATATTATTTGGTCAATATTCACATTTCATGGTAATGTTGTTCATTACCCTGCTGGATTATTGCCTCAATTATACATTCTTGTCACAAACAATTATAATTTTAAAGCATAAAACGTGAAATGTATCACAAAAAAGATGGATGTTTATAAAATAGGTATTATCCAAATAGATTAACACCACCAATATAAATAATACATCATAGATCGTGGTGAATATCTATTTTAGCTCCTTAACCAACTTATTATCTTTTTACCTGGCTTTTTCGATATCTTTGATATTTGAAATATCAGTGGCTATACCAATCCTGCGGTAGATTTCCTTGTTTTGATTGATCACTGGGAATGCCCTGACTTTTATCCACCTCACTTCTCCATCAGGACGTAGCACCCTGCATTCAACTTTTTCCCTGTGCTGGATTGTTCTACCGTTTTTTCCAAAGATATAAGAGATGAATTTATCTTTATCATCCGAGTGAATGGATTCAATCCATGAACGGGGGCTCTGGTAAAGAGTTTCTATGGTTTGACCCCATATCTTCTGGTAGGAGGGGCTCATGTAAATTATCTGTCCAGTGAGGGGGTCGATGATCCAGAAAACCTCTTCAATGTTTTGGGACATTAACTGGAATATATCCCCCCTCATTTTCATTTTAAATTCATTTAATTTCCTCTGGGTTATATCCCGAATGATGAATGTGGTGTACACATCTCCTTCTGCTTTCCAGGTGTTAAGGGACATTTCCAGTGGGAACTCACTTCCGTCTTTTCTGAGGCCAAATGACTCAAAAACATTTCCCATTTCCCGATCATGTTGATGGAAAAAGTCTAATTTGACCTGGAAATCTTCCATATGTCGTTGTGGGATGAGTGTGTCCAGGTACTCTCCCAGTATTTCTTCTTCCCTGTAATCGAAAATTCTTTCCAGGCTGCTGTTGGAGAACACAATTTTCTCTTCACTATCAATGATGATGATGGCATCCACTGCGGTTTGAGCCAGGTTCCGGAACTTTTCTTCGCTTGTTTTTAAAGCATATTCCACCCTTTTCCTTTCAGTGATGTCATTTAAGACATATATTAAACCTATAACTCTATTATTTTTGTTTTTAATGGCATTGGCCTGTATATATGCTGGGAAAATTCTCGCTGATTTATCTGTCATTTCCAGTTCCCCATCCCAGCTATTGCCATTCATTATAGTTTGGAATATGTATCTTCCCAGTTCTTTATCTTTAAACAGTTTCACAGGTCCCATGGGGGTGTTGAGTTCCTCTATCGAATAATCGAATAGTTTATTGAAGGATTGATTTTGATAGAAATGGGATCCATCGGGCATTGCTATTCCAATGGAATCTTCGGTGCCCTCTATTCCTGCCAGTATACGTAATAACTGGTTTTCAGATTTTTTACGTTCGGAAATATCCCTGGTTATGGACATGATCATTTCTTTTCCCTGCAAATTGAAAAGATGATTACTGATCTCGGTTGTAATCAATTTCCCATTTTTAGTAATTTGCACGGCCTCGAAGGTGGCTCTACCATCGAAATTTAATTTTTCCATAACTTCTGGCATTTTTTCCTTGGTTTCCTGGTTAATGATCTCCTTAGGGCTCATGAGAAGAAGTTCTTCCCGGGTGTAACCCAATCTCTGGCAGACTACATCGTTTACTTCACAAAATTTACCCGGTAACCCGTTATCAACATAATGGAGGGATATTCCATCATTGGCATTGTTGAACACTTCCCTGAATTTTTCTTCACTTTTTTCAAGAGCATTTTGCACCTTTTTCAAGGGGGTAATATCCCGAGCAATAAGCTGCACAGCTCCGGGTTCTCCACTTTTTACAGGCATGGGCTGAATATTGGTACTGAAATAATATTCTTCGCCTCTGATGAGGGTTACACTTTCAAAAATATGGCTTTTACCCGTTTCAATTACTGTTCTTATGTTTTTCATCTGGGAATCGGCATGTTTTTTGGGAAAAATTTCCCACATGGTTTTTCCTCGGAATTGTTCCTCCTCGCATCCAAAGAAAAGGGCAGCACTTTTATTCACCAGGAGGAATTCTCCATGGTAGTTGATCATGGCGATGGGGTCATCTGCATTTTCAATTAGACTACGGTATTTGTCTTCGCTTTTTTTTAGTGCTATTCCCATGTTCTTCTTGTAAAAAGCTATTTCAAAGGTTAATAGAAGTTCACGGTTGTGGAATGGTCGTGATAGGTAGATCTCATTTTCTTTTAGATCGATACCTTCGGTGTCATTGCAATCAGAATTAGAGGTAATTAAAATTACAGGAATAGATTTTGCACTGTTAGAATTATTTAATTCTTTTAAAATAGGTTTAAAATATGTGTTATCCTTTAATTCATCGTCTATTAGGATTAAATCAACTGAATTTAAATCAAGTGTCGTGGAATCAACCAGATCTGGAGTACTGTTATCTGAAATTAACAACTGGTTCTTTTTTTCCCAGTTGATTTTCTCCCACTGGGAATTTTTCCAATTTAGCACAGTGAGTGGGTGGTAATTACTTGAGGAAAGTATCTGGTTAATTCTAATGGCTTCAGAATCATCATCCATGGCGAGAATTATTGTTGTTCCGGACATGGTAATTACCAGTTCCACTTGGTCATACTATAAGTTATTAATTGCTAATGAGGATTAAATGGAAAATTATAATAATGAAAACTAGCTTGAATATTATGATAATTTTTAAGTAATTAATATTATTATGGGTAATATCATGGGTGTCATTTGTAAGTAACGTCACATTTTCAGAGATTACGTGCCCACTATGATATTTAAAATTTTATTTCAAAATTCAGCACTAATTCCAGATTAATGCTATACATAATTAGTGTACTTCGTTATAGTTCTGTTTAACGAAGCTAATATAATACTTTATCGTGAAAAAACATGTTTATATTTTTTTTGTATATTCATATCACAAAAATCTTGAATCACCCCTATTTAGATGATTTAGGCTATATATGTTCTGATATTTTGTACTAGTTTAACATTTTTTATTTTTTGCAAATGTTTTTATCCGCAAATCATCATGAAGAATAAGAAAGAAAAATAGATTTTACATATGGTTATAAATTTTACATATGGTTATAACTAGATTAAGAACGATATCTAACTTAAAAACTTATTTCTGATCTGAAATCATCGATCTCGCTTTTTATATTCCTGGTAACTATTTGGGAATCTTCCTAAGATATAATCTCTTAAGCCGCGGTTTTCAAGCTCTGCTATGATTTTTTCCCTGAACTCAAGTTCCAAATGTGCATCTTCCAGATGATTTTTAGTTACAAATAATCGGTGTTCAACTTTATGATGATTACGCTGGAGTTCCATGTAATTATTGAGCTTTAAATCCAGTTCTTTGAGTTGGAAATCTTTTATCTGCTCTTTAAGCAGCTTCTTTTCTTCAATCACATCCAAAATGATCTCCTGATTGTTGGTTATTTTCTCTTTAAAGAAGATTATTTCAGATTCTTTCTGGGATAAATCCTTCTCCAGTTCTCTGATTCGAATTTTATCATCCGAAAATAATTTTTTCCCCTCAAGATTATCATTTGAATTCACTTTTTCAGATGATACTCCTTCCGGTTCTCTAATTTCTGGGATTTCTTTTTCAAGGGATGATTTATCTTTCATAGAAGTCTCCTAATCCTCCGGGGGATCATAATGGAATTGACATTAAGATTAATTTCATTAAATGGATTGCAATCAATGTGGATGTATAGGATCTATATGAATTATATTCCTATTTACAATTTAATTTTTCATGAGTTAATATTAATGATATGTGTCTGTTATATTAATACTACAAAATTATATTGATTCAAGGTTCAAGTCAAAAAATACATCCAGATTTAACAGTTTCAACAGGCACTCCTGGGCACTGTCTGGAAATATTATTAATGACCCAATCTTCACTGTTAGAGGTATACCAAAAGGATGAGATTGGTGGATTTCTCAAAAATTCATAATTGATCAAATGGTTATAGCCATTACGGTGTCAAATCAGGTGACTAATCATAGTCAAATAACTGATGGGCATAATGGGATCTTATTTTGAGTGGGATCTTTATTTTGAGTGATGAATACCCTGAAAAATAGTGAATGAAAAATAGTGAAACTAATTATCATAAAATAGGTGGTCATAAAAATCTGTGGAAAAACTTCATCATACAATGGGGAGATGAATAAATTTGTTTCTAGTTAGTTCATATTCCACTGTTAGTTCCATAAATTTTATGACTTTCAAAAAGTATAATCTATAATCACCAAATGGAGGTGAATATTTTATGCCTGTTATAACCATAGATGCTCCACCAATGAACACGGAGCAAAAAAGGGAGTTAGTAAGTTCATTTGCCAAAACTGCCAGTCAAGTGCTGAACCTTCCAGTTCAAGCCATGGTGATCATAATACGGGAAGTAGAATCCGAGAATGTAGGGGTGGGAGACATCCTGCTCTGCGATCGTGAACAGTAAAATCAATAGTAAATTAATTGTGATTTAAAATATAGTAATTTGACTTATGTAATGTGACTGAAATTAAAAAAATTAATATAATTGGCGGTTAATATGTCAAAAAACTCCTCCCCAGAATCTGGAAATAGCCCTAACCATCTTAAAAATGAGAAAAGCCCCTACTTGCTCCAGCATGCAGACAACCCTGTAGATTGGTACCCCTGGGGTGATGAAGCATTTAAAAAGGCCAAAGATGAGAACAAGCCAATATTCCTATCAATTGGGTACTCAACATGTCACTGGTGCCATGTTATGGCCCGGGAGTCTTTCCAGGACCCTGAAATTGGTGACCTAATGAACCAGGTCTTCATACCAGTTAAGGTAGACCGGGAGGAAAGACCAGACATTGATAGCATCTACATGACGGTGTGCCAGATGATCACCGGCAGCGGGGGCTGGCCCCTCACCATTATCATGACCCCGGATCTTAAACCATTCTTTGCAGGAACATACTTCCCCAAGGACACCGGCCCCAGGGGAACTGGCCTCAGGGACCTTATCTTAAATGTTCACGATCTCTGGGAAAACAAGAGGGAAGATCTCCTTAAATCAGCCGAAGACCTTACCCTATCACTCCAACAAATATCCCAGGGATCACAGGGAAAATCAGGGAAAGAACTCGATGAAGAAATAATAAAACAGACCTACCATGCACTACTTGAAAACTTTGACAAGGAATACGCTGGTTTTGGAACTTACCAGAAGTTCCCCACACCCCACCATCTACTTTTCCTTCTCCGGCATTGGAAACACGCAGATGAAGATGAATCCTTAACCATGGTAGAGAAAACACTGGAAGCCATGAGAAATGGGGGAATATATGACCATGTTGGGTTTGGTTTCCATCGTTACACTGTGGACCGGCAGTGGATCATCCCCCACTTTGAAAAGATGTTATATGACCAGGCCCTTCTGGTTGTTGCTTACACCGAGGCTTATCAGGCAACCGGAAAAATCAAATTAAGGGAAACAGCCGAAGAAGTCCTTGAATACCTTTTAAGAGACATGAAATCTCCTGAAGGTGGTTTTTATTCTGCTGAGGATGCTGACAGTGAAGGTGAAGAAGGAAAGTTCTACCTGTGGACATGGAGTGAAATCATCCAGCTACTGGGTCAAGAGGAAGGGGGAATTTTCTCCGAGATTCACTCAGTTTCAGAGAACGGAAACTTCAAAGACGAAGCTACAGGTAAAAAAACTGGTAAAAACATACTTCACAAAAGCCAAACCTGGGACGAGCTATCCATAAAACTGGAAATGTCCCCTGAGCAATTATGGTGGAAAACAGAGAGTGCAAGGGAAACACTCTTCCAGGCCCGTGAAGGGCGAGTACATCCTCATAAAGATGACAAACTCCTCACTGACTGGAACGGACTGGTCATTGTGGCATTATCTTTAGCAGGCAGAGTATTTGGTAGGGAAGATTATTTACTGGCAGCAGCTGAAGCTGTGAACTTCATAATGACCAGACTCCATCACCAAGGACGGCTACGTCACCGCTGGCGTGACGGGGAGGCAGCAGTGGAGGGTAATCTTGATGACTATGCCTACCTCATCTGGGGATTGCTGGAACTCTACCAGGCCACTTTCCATTCAGAATATCTTAAAACTGCCCTTAAACTCAACCAAACCCTGCTGGAACATTTCTGGGACCCTGATAATGGAGGGTTCTATTTCACCCCTGATTATGCTCAGGAAATCCTGGTAAGGCAAAAAGAGGCATATGACACGGCATTACCATCTGGGAATTCAGTGATGATGATGAACCTGGAGAAATTATACATGATAACTGAGGATATTCAGATCAGAGAGATTTCCAATGGACTGGAAAGATATTTCTCTCCCATTATAGGGCAATCACCATCTGCATTTACAATGTTCCTTTCGGCAATTATTCTGAAGATGGGTCCTTCCTTTGAAATATCAATCACTGGGGAAAGAGACAGTGCAGATACTAAAGTCATGATAGATATCCTGCAAAAAGAATATCTACCAAATTGCATGTTAATACTCAGATCCAGTGATGATGTACTGATAAATCAGATTATTGGATCTTCTGAATCTAAACCCATGATTAACAATAAAGCCACAGCATATGTTTGTGGTAATGGAACCTGCCATGCCCCTGTTAACACCCCCGAAGAGTTAATTAATCTTTTGAAATGATGGGATTCATTTAAATCTGTTAATATAATAGCTCTTTATAAAAAGACTGAAAGTGAAAACCGGGTTAAAAGTAGAAATTTAGTTAAAGAAATTATTTCTTTATCCTTTTTTATTCCTGGGGCAGTGGAACCAGCTTGGAATATAAAAACTTGATGTTGCGGTTTAAAAGACGGGAAAGTTCTCTCATCCTCCCGGCATCGCCTTCCAGAATAAATAGTTCCAGGCACTGATTTCCATGCAAGTGGCTGTGTATCTGGGTGTTGATGATATCCTCAAAATTGTGCTTGATCTGGGTGACTTTATCCTCTGATTTTTTAGGATGGATTAAAATCAGTATGGAATTGATATAACCCTCTAACTTATTTTTTTCCTCATTATCTGCAATTAAAAGACGAGTACTGGCTCTAAACACCTCTGAACGACCAGAAAATCCAACTTCATCCTTGAGGGCGTCGATTTCCTGGAGAAGTTTTTCACTGAGGGACACGCTGATTATGGCCATGGCCCTAATATTAATAAAATAATATAAAAACCTTGCTAATTTTTATTAAGAAAATTTATAAATATTAATAAAAGCATATTATAATTTATATAAAAACCCATTCCGGTGCCACTTGATGGAAAGAAAAAAAATTCTCATTACATCTATATCAATACTAATTCTAATTTTAATTACAGTTACCTACTTCTACACTTCCACTGGAAACTCCACTGGATCTTCTGATGGGAAAATAGGTGTTGTGGTAACGGTGGGGCCTCAGGAAGAGTTTCTAAAACGTGTAGGTGGAGACAGGGTGAATGTAACGGTGATGGTACCTCCTGGTGCAGATCCACATACCTACGAGCCCCTTCCCAACCAGATGAAACAGGTTCAGAACGCCCAGTTCTACTTCCAGGTAGGTTCAGGTATTGAATTTGAACTCACCTGGATGGACAAGCTGACCAGTATGAACAGTCAAATGAAACTGGTTAATACTTCTGCAGGAATCCAGCTGGTTCCCAACACTGCAGAAGGCGAGGAAGGTAGTGATCCCCATGTGTGGGTTTCACCCCGAAATGCGAAAGTCATGGTGGAAAACATTTACCAGAGCCTGGTACAGGCTGATCCTGAAAATAAGGATTATTACACCAAAAACAGGGATGAATATCTAAAAGAACTGGATGAACTTGATAAAAACATCACCCAAACCTTATCTGGAAAGAACAATACAAAAATAATGGTTTATCATCCTGCCTGGGCCTATTTATGCCGGGATTATAATCTTCAGCAGATATCCATAGAACAAGCAGGGAAAGAACCCACACCACAGAACATAGCCAGTCTGGTGGACACTGCCCGTAATGAAAATATTAAGGTCATATTTGTCTCTCCTGAGTTTTCTACCAGCAATGCCCAAGTAATTGCCAGTGAAATTGATGGTAAAGTGGTGGTGGTGGATCCACTCAGCCAGAACTACTTGGAAAACATGAAAAAGGTTGTAGGAGCATTTGCAGGTACTTAAAGTAATATTATGGAGAGTATAATATTAAGGAGTTAATATTATGAGGAGTTATGCTGATGCTAAGTTTTGTAGAATGGGCTGAAAACTGAATGGTTTGAAATGAAATGGTTTGAAATGAGATGGTTGATACTAATTTATACTGAATAAACGGAGTATGCTGATAACATGGTTCATAATGCTGTTGAAATGGAGAATGTATCTGTAACGTTTAATAATCAGCCAGTTCTCACAAGTATTAACCTCAAGATTGGCATGAATGATTTTTTAGCCATAATCGGCCCCAATGGTGGGGGTAAAAGCACCCTTCTCAAGGTCATACTGGGACTTTTGAAAGCAGACCAGGGTTGGGTGATGGTATTTGGAAACAAACCCGGAAATCCCCACAACCCCATTGGCTACCTTCCCCAGCACGTATCATTTGACCCGGATTTTCCCATAAACGTCTTTGACACAGTATTATCCGGAAGATATCATGGTTTTTTCAAGGGATATTCTGATGATGACCGGAACATGGTAAAAAAAGCCCTGGAAGAGGTGGACATGCTGAACTTACAGGACCGTCAGATGAGTCGACTTTCAGGGGGGCAGATGCAACGGGTTTTCATTGCCCGGGCACTGGTAAGAGACCCTAAACTATTACTATTGGATGAACCCATGGCCAGCATAGACCCTGAAATGCAGAATTCATTTTATAAACTCTTATCCAGACTTCGGGAAAGGATGGCTATTGTATTGATAAGTCACGATGTAGGTGCTGTTTCCACCCAGGTTGAAAGCATTGCCTGTCTCAATCAGAGACTGTACTACCATGGGCCTGTGGAAGACTCGGAGAAAGGCCTGGAAGCAGTTTATAAATGTCCAATTGATCTTATAAGTCATGGAATTCCCCATAGAGTATTGAAAAAACATTAAATTCAATAGTTTAATCATTATCTTAAAATTATAACATTTTCATACATTTGCCTGATAATTTACAATTTAGAGATGATCTAAAGTGACTGGAATACTTGAATACTCTTTCATGCAGAACGCCTTCATGGCAGCAGTTCTGGTGAGCGTGGCCTGTGGACTGGTGGGGACTTATGTGGTTGTTAAACGCATAGTCTTCATAAGCGGAGGAATATCCCACGCAGCCTTTGGAGGAATAGGTCTGGGATACTTCCTGGGAGTAAACCCCATCTTAGCAGCAATACCCTTCAGTATAATATCTGCCCTCCTCATGGGATTAACCAGTAAAAAGGTTAAAATCAGTGAAGACACTGCCATTGGAATACTCTGGAGTTTGGGAATGGCCATTGGAATTATATTCATTAACCTCACCCCGGGTTATGTTCCAGATCTAATGAGCTACCTCTTCGGAAGCATACTCACCGTTCCAGTCAATGACCTGATAATAATGTTTATACTTGATATTATAATCATCATCATGGTCATTTTATTCCAGAGGGAGTTTCAGGGTATTTCCTTTGATGAAGAATTCAGTCAGGTGATGGGCATGCCCACCACTATTATTTACCTCCTCTTATTATCCCTGGTGGCATTATCAGTGGTGGTGATGATTAAGGTGGTGGGAGTGATCCTGGTTATTGCTCTTTTAACCATCCCTGCAGCCATTGCTAAACAGTACACCTACCATCTGGGACGGATGATGATACTATCAGTGATCCTGGGAATGATACTCACCACCGGTGGCCTCTATATATCGTACCTTTTCAACCTGGCTTCAGGGGCTACCATTGTCCTGGTTTTAGGGCTTGGATTTTTAGTTTCATTGTTAATACAGAAATTAATGGAATAAACATCCAAAAATAAAATAATTTGGATGACCCATTAATTTTGGACAGAATTTGCAATTATAAAACTAATCCCATCAAAAATTATCAAACTTAAAATCTCATCAAAAAAATATATAAAAGATCGCTCATATCATAATCATGCAGTTATCTAATTTAAGCAGAGTACTAATTTTCCTGATAATTCTGGTATCAATCACCGGAATATCATCAGCTGATGTTATAAATCCTGGAGAAAAGAACATACCATTTAGTTATCAATTATCCAACATCCAGAATTATCCTGATTACATTTTTATTCTTCATGGAACTCCTAATCCATCTATGGAAGTTTTAAACTCATCAGAGTTCAGTTTTTACAAGTTAAGCACATGTTCCGTTTATGCTGTTCCTGTGGCAGTTTTTAACCAGATGCAGGTAAATGAGATGAATGATACTCAGGTGAGTGAATTTTTAACTAGCGACACCAGGGTGGCACGTTCTGCTCTTAAACTGGAAGGTAGTTATGGAACCGTAAATGAGGCAAACCCCCTCCAAAGTGCTCTTATTATCCTTAATATCGATTCAATTCAGGGAAACAACCTGGACATACAAAAAGAGAAGGTCATCTACACCTACAGTAGTGGTCATAAAGTTGAAGCACCTTTCCAGAGTCAGAATCAGACACCCGAACCCACTATCTCCGGACAATCATGGGATTCCTATGTTTACTTCATTGCATTGCCCATTCTAGCATTGGCCCTCATATTATTCCTTATTATCAGACGCAGATCAACAAATTAAGCCATTCATAGACTCGGGTTATATATTTAAGTGGGCATTGAAGGGGTATTTTAAGTGGCCATGAATTTAAAATGGCGATTCAATGATTTAAATGGAACAAAAATTAAAGAACATGAATACTAGGGCTAAAAAAGCCCATATTCAAATAGTATACTCACAATGTACAACCTTATTATTGCCTGGATATTAACCTTATTCATTGAATTCTTAGTCATATGGTTATTCATCCGGAAAGAACCGTTAAAACTATTATTTTACTCTTTTCTCATTAACTCAATCACTCTGCCCCTGGCCACATTCACTTATATCTACCTTTATCCCAGTTTCTTTTTAACTGAAACTGCTGTTTTCCTGGCAGAGACTGTTCTTTTAAAATTATTACTGGAAATTGATTATCCTCGAGCATTGTCCATCTCCTTGGCGGCTAACATAATCACGGCATTATTTGGTTTTTATATCTAAAATAAGGGGATTTTTGAAATTATATCTGCAACTAATGGATTTCTAAATAAGGGAATTTCCAAAAAAATATTTCTAAAAATTATCTAAAAAAATAATTTAGTAAAAAAATAATTTAGAACAATGAAATTTTTAAAAAAGAATAAGATTCAATTAAAACCTTTTGATGGAATTTAACCCTTTTTAAAGGATTTAACTCCATTAGAAGTGGCAACCAGTGCCTGATCCGTTATCCCTGCGAATACACCATTTTCCACCACACCCGGAATGCTGTTAAGCGCTATCTCCAGTTCATGTGGGTTATGTATCTCTTTAAACTGAACATCCACCACAAAATTATTATTATCAGTTATCACGGGACCATCTTTCATTTGAGCCATTCTCAGGGATGGTATACCACCAGCACTTTTCACCCATTCAGTAACAGGCCTGTATGCTGCAGGTATCACTTCAAGCGGCACTGGGAAATCTCCAAGTCGTTTAACCTGTTTGGATTCATCAACAATAACCAGAAATTTCCCTGCTGCAGAGTCTACGATCTTCTCTAATGTGTGAGCTGCTCCTCCACCTTTTATGAGATTTAATTCAGGGTCTACTTCGTCGGCACCATCCACAGCCAGATCTGGCAAGTGTTCATCAAGGGTGGTTAAAGGTATTCCACAATCCCTTGCTAGGAAAAAAGACTGGTATGAGGTGGGTATTCCCATAAGTTCAATTTCTTCTTCTTTGATCCTGTCTCCAAGTTTCTGAATAAAGTAATGAGCAGTTGATCCTGTTCCCAGTCCCAGAACTTGCCCGTCAGAGACCATCATTGCTGCTTCGTGAGCAACTTCTTTTTTAGCATCATCTACTAGCTGGGCAGCTTCCCAGGCAACTTCTTTTTTCGGATGCATATATTATCTCCATTTAACATTACAAACATCAATTTAATCATTAAATCAATTTAATCATTAATACAAATCCAAATATTAATCCATTCCCACTGTGGTTTACATCTTTTTTAACCGTTTTAGTACTTAAGCATGACCATATTAAGGTTCAATCCTTTAGGGCACTTTTCATCGGGTTTTCCAATTTTCTTCACGATTTTGCATTTATCTTCAGGGTAAAGGCCCTCTGGAAAGCAGAGTTCACGCATTGAACAATCTTCATCACATTCCGGGGGATTAAAAACAATATTAGAACCTTCAAATGCACGTTTTGAATCAATAGCAGCTTTTATCACAGCTTTCTCCACTTCCACCACTTTAACTTTACCACTATCGTGAACCATACAGGGATGTGCTGTGTTTTTAACCTCTCTGATACGGTATATCCTACCCTCTTCCAGGGATTCAATACAGGTTTTTTTGAAGCGGCATTCATCGCACTGGCTGGCTGCCCCATAATGCATGAATTTAAGTCCTTTTTCTGCTAAATTGTTTCCGATGAGGGTTATCATTATCTATCCACTCCATGGAATTGAAATCTCCCGGCCTTATTTGTTGTTTAATAATTGATATTAAATTAGTTTTGGATATTAATATTTAGTGTCAATCTATTAAGTTCATTTGATTAAGTTCATTTGATTAAGTTCATTTGATTAAGTTCATTTGATTAAGTTCATTTGATTAAGTTCATTTGATTAAGTTCATTTGGTGTAATATTTTAAGTTACCATTTTAGTCAATAACTCCTGTTTTACGTGCCAGTTTAGTGGCTGCAGCTTCAGTGAGGCCCCTGTCACCAAGAATTGTATACCTCTCTTTCCGAATACTATGGGCTTTCATAAGGGCTTTAATAATATATTCTGGTTCTATTCCAAGCTCTTGTGCATTTACAGGGGCTTTAATAGTTTTTAGGGTATCACGGATGAATTCCCAGTCCCCACCATGGAGGTACATCATCATGATGGTTCCAACTCCGCATTGTTCACCGTGAAGAGCGGGTTGTGGTGCTAAGAGATCCAGTGCATGACTGAATTTATGTTCAGCTCCACTGGCTGGTCTGCTGTTACCGGCAATACTGATTGCCATTCCACTGGATATGAGTGCCTTGACCACAATGGCCGCACTTTCAATAAGACCCTCTTTTATATCACCAGCCGCTTTTATAGTCATTTCAGCAGTTATAAGGGATAAAGCAGCTGCAGAATCACTGTAATCTTCGTTTAACAATCGATGTGCTAGTTTCCAGTCCAGGACTGCTGTGTAATTGGAGATGATATCTCCACATCCTGCCGCTAAGAGGCGAAATGGTGCCTGGCTGATGATCTGGGTGTCTGCAATAACTCCCATTGGTGGTTCGGCCTCTAGAGAAACACTTCCTCCCTGATTTTTGATGGAAGCTCGAGGAGAAGAAATACCATCGTGAGAAGCTGCCGTGGGAATGCTCACTGAGTGAACTCCCAGATGGGTGGATGCCATTTTAGCAACATCGATCACTTTCCCACCACCAACTCCCAGAACAGCACTCATATTGTTCATACGTTCCTGAACTTCTTCAACTGCATCCATGGATGGTTTTTCTATGATTATGGTTTCCACATCAAAATCATGATCCTGAAGGCTCTTGATAACTGTTTCCCCGGCGATTTTCATTGTCCGCGGGCCACTGGCTACCAGTACCTTGTTGTTGAGCTTTAAATCCTTGCAAATGGATCCTGTTTCCTTGATTACTCCGGGTCCACTGTGGATCTCCCGGGGCAATTTCACCCGATTAAAATCCATGTATATCTCCTTTTTCAAATATCCATTGTTTTTCCAGCCAAAAAATGAATTAAAATTTACTCATATGTTTTCAGCAGGATTAGATACATTTTGATTGATAATATATATGATATTCCGAGTATTTTTCATCCAACAATTAATTAAACATTTCCCGTCAATTTCAGCCCTAAATAAATTAGAATATACATAATGATCTTTAGGTTAACAGATAAAATAATTTTTGATTTTATCCTCCATAACTAGAAGGAGATGGTTTGGTATGAATGGAAAAAAATGTGGTTAATCATGGAAGTGGTGAAGATTGACAGACTGAGGATGGTTCAGGATAATATCTTTTTGTTTGAGTTATTATCCTTTGATTCAAAACATTTATTATGGCCTTAATATTAAACATTAATCGTTAACTCTAATTTGAATACTTTTGTAAATTTAATTTCAAGATATAAAACAGGAATAGAGATATTAGTAACATATAAGTAATAATAAGAAAGAATAAGAAGTCTCTCTTTTATATAATAATAAAGAAGTAATTGAGTTAAGGAATAATTATTTATCCAAAAAAAAAATTTATACAAAAAAAATCCAAATATCCAATTAATAGGTTTATGGTGAAGAAATGTCCGAATTCAGTGAATGGTTCCACAATATCCTGGAAGAAGCAGAGATAATCGACACACGCTACCCAATTAAGGGAATGCACGTATGGCAGCCACAGGGCTTTAAAATAAGAAAATATGCCCTTTCCTTACTTAAAGAAATTTTAGATGAGGATCATGAAGAAGTACTCTTCCCTATGCTCATACCTGAGGATGAACTGGCTAAAGAGGCCATACATGTTAAGGGGTTCGAAGAAGAAGTTTACTGGGTTACCCATGGAGGTTTAACACCCTTAAATAAAAAACTGGCCCTCAGACCCACCAGTGAAACAGCCATGTACCCCATGTTTGCTTTGTGGGTGCGCTCCCATACTGACCTTCCCATGAAGTATTACCAAGTGGTCAACACCTTCCGTTATGAAACTAAACACACCAGACCACTTATCCGGGTTCGGGAAATAACAACCTTCAAAGAAGCCCACACCATCCACGCAGATTCTGATGGTGCCAGCAAACAAGTGGAACGGGCTATTGAAATATACAGCAGCTTTTTTGACCAGCTGGGAATACCCTACGTTGTCACCCGACGCCCAGAATGGGATAAGTTCCCTGGTGCTGATTACACCATGGCCTTCGACACTCTCCTGCCAGATGGTAAAACCCTCCAGATTGGTACAGTACACAACCTGGGCCAGACCTTCGCCCACACATTCGACATTACCTATGAAACAGCAGAAGGAGAACATGAATACGTTTACCAGACCTGTTACGGATTGTCAGACCGGGTAATAGCATCTATCATCGGTGTTCATGGAGATTCATCTGGACTGAACCTACCACCAAGTGTGGCACCATATCAAATAGTTATAGTGCCTGTACTATTCAAGAAGAATGCCCAGGAAGTCCTGGATTTCTGCAACAAGTTGCAGGATAAAATCAAAAAAGCCGGACTCAGAGTTCACCTGGATGACCGGGACATCCGAGCTGGTAAGAAGTATTATGGGTGGGAAATGAGAGGAGTACCACTCCGCTTGGAAATAGGGCCACGGGATATTGAAAATAAGAAAATGGTACTAGTGCGCCGGGACACAATGGAGAAAGAAACCATTGACTACAATGAAGAAACTCTCATCAATGATTTAAACACTATTCTTGACGATGTAACCTGCAATCTTAAAGACAAAGCATGGGACAAATTACAGGAAAACATCCGCCCTGCAGGGACACTGGAAGAAGCCAAAAACATCATCACCAACCAACAAGGGATTGTATCCTTCTTATGGTGTGGGGATGAATCATGCGGTAAGGAAATTGAAGAATACGTAACCGTTGATATTCTGGGTGTGAAGGAAGGAGTAACTGAAGGTAAATGCATAGAATGCGGTAAAGATGCCCGGCATGTGGCTCTTCTTGCTAAAACATACTGATAAAAAAAACTGAGAAATAGTAATAAATCCGTGTAAGTATTATCCTGGGATTAACCCTGAATGCATCATGGGATTAACCCTGAATCGCATCATGGGATTAACCTCATGAATGTTATCATGGAATCAAATTGAATGCTCTATAAAAATATAATGTTAAATAGCCATAGAACTTGGATAGAAATTTTAGTGCAATAGATTTAACATCATTGATGTTAAAGGAGATTGTATATGAACATACGGTTGATCTTACTGATAATGGTAGTGGTGGTCTTTGCAGCAGGATGTGGAGCCATGAGTTTCCTTTCTGGCGGTGGAATAACACTGGAACAGGCCTATGATACTAAACAGGTTGAAATTATTCAAAATACAGCTGCCGGAACCATACCCCACAATGTCACCATTAAAAATAATGGCACCAAACCACTGGTGGTGGATAAAGGAACCCTCCTCAAAAGTAAGGAATCACAGGATCTGGTTATCATTGAAGATAAAAAGATCAATCCCAACAACAATGACACTGTACAGGCATACTGCATCGAACCTGATCAAAAAGCAGTTCCTGGAACCACACTCAACCCATCAGGCACCGCATCCAGCCAGATCAAACAGATCATTGATAGTTCAAACCCCTCAGATCTTCAAAACGCCACCCAATCCCAGATGCAGATCTGGATCATTGTAAGCAAAGGAGATGTTGATGTCTACACTGGCGAAGCAATGGCAGTGGTACAGAATCAGAAAACAAAATACTACCAGCTCCAGGAAAAACTGGACATTGCTAAAAAGAATGTGATGAGCCGATTCAACCTGACCTCCGAGGGAATTCAAAATATTTCCTTCACAGCAGAGTCAGATAACAGTGCCAACACCTGGATCAGTGACTTCCGGCAGTGGTTCAAGAACAATCTTGGAATATGATAAAAAGAATTTCTGTAATGATTTCACATTAAAATGAAAAATTCATCTAAAATGATTTTATCTAAAAATGATTTTCATTAAATAAGAAATTCCATATAAAATGAATTTAGTGTATGAATTCAATCTATAAAATGAATTAGTTATAAGTGAAATTCACCTAAAATTCAACCTAATAAATGAATTTAGTTTAACTGAAATTTCACTAGATTTTCATGTAACGATTAACCTAAACAAATTGATTGACATGACCAATACATATGCAATAATCCCTGTTTCCAGGTTTTCTGAGGCAAAAACCAGGCTATCACCAACTCTCACACCACTGGAGAGAGAAAATCTTCTTAAAGCCATGCTGATGGATGTTATAGGGGCAATAAAGGGCAGTGTGGATCAGGTGGTGGTTATAAGTTCAGATAAAGATGTGCTTAATTTTGTTAAGGATTTAGATGTCACCTGTCTTTCTGAGAAGGGCAAAACTGATCTAAACGGTGCCCTGACCCAGGCAGTGGAGTGGTGTTCTCAGCATGCCAGTCAGGTGCTTATTGTACCCTCAGACGTCCCCCTCATCCATCCAGATCAGGTTCAGGAAATGGTTGAACTGTCAGTTAAATGGCCACTGGTCATTGCCCCGGCCAAGGGTGGTGGTACCAATGCTTTACTATGTCCTACTCAGGATATTAAGATGAAATTTGGAGATTGGAGCTTTTTTGAGCACCTGAAAGAAGCGGAAAATGCTGGGATGCCCTGGTATATATATGACTCTTTTTACCTTTCCCTGGATGTGAACACCGCTGAAGACCTGGGTGAGATAATGATCCACGGTTTTGGAACCCAAACCCGTAAATTCCTCAAAAGCATTGGTCTGGAGGTTAAATCAAACCATGGAACTGAGCGTTTGATGGTGGAAAGAAAATGATAGCCCTTTCTATTGCTGGTTTCGACCCATCTGGAGGTGCAGGAATCCTCGCAGATGTGAAAACATTCCAGGCACTGGGAGTATACCCCACTGCAGTTATCACCGCACTCACTGCCCAGAATGTGAAACAGGTGGAGAGTGTGGAATCGGTTAACCCTGATTTTGTGGCCAAACAAATAGACCTGATACTGGCAGAGGAAGATATAAATTACGCCAAAACTGGAATGTTATACTCAGCAGAGATGGTGGAAATGGTGGCCAGCAAGGTCAAGGAGTACAATTTAAAACTGGTGGTGGACCCGGTTCTGGTGGCTGGTTCTGGTGGTGTTTTATCTCAGGACAACCTGGTGGAAACCCTGAAGAAACATCTTTTACCGGTGGCCGAGTTAACCACACCCAATATCCATGAAGCAGAGGCCCTCACTGGACTGGAAATAAAGGATGAGGATGATGCCTGTAAGGCGGCCTGTGAACTGGGGAAACTATGCCCTACCGTGGTTACAGGAGGTCATTTGAATGGTAGGGATATTTTTTATCAAAGTTCTTTAAATGAGAAATCTTTAGGTTTTATTGATGGTGAAATCCTTAAAAGTAACAATACCCACGGATCAGGATGCACTTACTCCGCAGCAGTGACTGCTTACTTGGTTAAAGGACTATCACTGGTTGAATCCCTTAAACAAGCATCATATTTCACTAAAAAGGCCATAGAAAACGGTTCACATGGTACTTTGAATCAAATATGGAGATTAAACCAACCATAAAATCCATTACCCCTAATGATCATGTCATTATATGGGCCTATAATAATCTGGTCTAATGTATTGATAGTGAAAAACTAGTCTAGTACTAAACTAGTCTAAGTATTGATAGTAAAACTAGTCTAATATTGAATAGATAAAATATACAGTATTGAACTTTAATGAAATAATGATTAAAATAATCGAGGTGTGTTTATGGTTTCCAGCGAGGAGATAAGAAGAAGATTAGAAGCAAAAAAAAGGGGCGAAACATTCTCCGAAGTAAAGAAGACACCCCCTACATCATCATCAATCACTTGTCCTGAATGTCAGACACCAAATCCGGACAGTGCCAAGTTTTGTGTGGGATGTGGAGCATCACTATCTAAGGAATTAACTCCCACCCCTGGAGAGAGTACCACTACACCTGTAAATGAAATTCCAGTTACTACTCCCGTGTCAACCCCTGAAACTGCCCCTGCAGAGGATTATAAACTATGCCCTTCATGTAATCAGAAAAATAAATTAGATGCCAAGTTCTGCATCATATGTGGCCATAAATTTGAGGAAAAAGATGCAGGGCAAAAACCTCTGGAACCCTTAGTTGATATGGTAGGGGAAAAAGAAGCCCCCACAACTGAAACCCCTGAGACAGAAACTCCTCCGGAATCAGTTATACCTGAAATCAAGGTTCCTGAACAGTTCACATCTGAGGATAAACCTGCAGAAGTGCCCCCTGCGGAGATTGTTGAAGTTGAATCTAAGGAAGAAACTGCCCCTGCAGAAGTAATTCCTGAAGTACAACCTGCAGCAGTTAAAACAGAGGAAATACCGGAAACAAAACAAACCACTGAACCTGCTGAAGATCCAGTGCTAAAGATCAAAAAAGCCAAAGAACTTCTGGATATTGGTGCCATAACCCAGGAAGAATTTGACCGGATTAAGAACAAGTACCTGGAACTAATTTAGGGAAACTTGGTTAATAAAAGAAATTGGTTAATAAAAAATTCGGGAAACTGAATTACTAAAAAAAGTTTTGAATAAAAAAAGAGATTTTTTTTTGATTGGATTAAAAGGGGAGGAATGATCCTCCTCCCACATTAACCCCATTCTCATTACATAGTTCAGTTATGTATTTGGAGGGTAGGAAAAAGTTGAATCCCTGTTTTTCAAATCCCTGCACCAGAATTCCAATAACCTGGTTATTGGAGTTGCATACTGGACCACCACTGCTTCCACTATCCACCGCGGCATCAGTCTGATAGTAGGTGGTGCCTTTAGATGAGGGCCTTTCAGCACTTACAATTCCACTAGTAAGACTGGCAGTGTAGATACTATTCCAGAGTTCTTTACTACCTCCCTCAGTATCCATGTCACCGTAAAATGCGAACTGTTCTGTGGGATATCCATAAATACGCACATTCTCCCCTACTGTTATTTGTTGATTATTTATAGGGAGATAAGGTAATCTACTGGCCTTATTAACCTTTAGGAGAGCCACGTCCATTTCAGTGTCCGAATTACCCATGTCCACTAACTGTGCATCTACAGGGTTACTGGCACTTTCCGGGAATGTGGGTCCTCTGATATATATGTTGTGTGTGTAATTAGTGGCTTTAACAGCACCTGCTGCCATAAACTGGTTGGTAAGGGTGTCTAACTGTGATTCATTCAAACTACTGATCATTTCTGGATGTGCCTTTTGCAGGAAAATGTAGATGGCTGCCTTATCCACGTAATATTTCAGATCATCATCAGTCATTTTCCGGATAACACCATTATTGGTGATCTCCCATGGATCACCCACCACATGGGCAGCAGTGGCAATGTAACCATCACTGGTGATGATAAAACCAGAACCCGCAGAAATTCCATAGTAATCAACAGTCACATCGTAGGTTTTGTTATCGGTGGGATCAGTAACCTGAGCAGCACCAGAAACAGCAGATACAATGAAAACTGTGGCATTTTGAGGGGAAGTAGCTGTGGGATGGTATACTATATAGGCCACAACTGCCAAAAGTCCCAGTATTATCACTGCGATGATAATGATTTCCCTTTTACCTAACTTTGATTTTTTAGGTGGGATTTTTCCTTTTTGATTTTGAACTCCACCCTTCCCATTACTTGGAGTTGTAAATCCAGAATTTCTACCCTGATTTTCAACTTCAGGAACTAATCTCCTCCCACATTCTTCACAGAATTTAGCATTTTCAGGATTATTAGCACCGCAATAAGGACATTTCGTTTAAACCCCTCCTTAGTTCATCACTCTTAAGATATTCCTTTTTTTTATTTGTAATACACTAAAATCATTCCATGACCTTCTTCTATTCTAATTTTCAATATCATTTAGTAAATAAATTATTTCGGTAACTTATTAATTTTTTCTATCTATACCAGACTCACACGGTTCGTTATTATGAAAAAAGAGAATTATTGAACAATTTTATTAACAAAACCATTGAATTAAAAAAAGTTAGTTAGAATCTTATACAAAGTTAGGAATCATTATACAAATTTAGTTGGAATCAAAAAAAGAAATTTTTGAGAACAATTATTATTAGAAAATGAAGTTATTTATAAAAAAGGTTTAATTAAAAAGAGTGGAAGAGAACACCCTTATTTAAAGGAGATTAACTTCATTGGCCCTTAATATGGTAATCCCACCTTTTTCCAAGGCAGTTATACCGGCATCAACATCTTCCGTGCGTATAACCACAATGGCTTTGTCACTTTTTTTCTCCACAAAGGCGTAAAGATATTCCACATTGATATCGGCTTTGTTAAAAACACTGAGAAGATCGTCTAGTCCTCCGGGTTCATCTAGTACTTCCACTGCTATGACCTCGTTGACTTTTACCACGAAGTTGTTCTCTTCTAATATTTTCTGTGCCACATCTGGATCAGGAACTATCATACGCAGTATCCCGAATTCAGAGGTGTCAGCTATTGAAAGAGCCCTTATATTAACACCGGCACCTGAAAGGATGTTAATTGCCTTCCAAAGTCTTCCTTTTCTATTTTCAAGAAATACGGATATTTGTTTTAATTTCATTTTCTCATCCCCTGACATATCCCTTCATCTCTAAACTTAAGTTTAAAATTTTCCCAATTTAAGTCTTCATTTAACTTAATTCCCGTTTATCAATGACTCTGACTGCTTTCCCCTCACTTCTGGGCAGGCTAAGTGGTTCTACCAGTGTCACATTCACCCTGAGGCCTATTTCGTCATGTATATGTTTTTCTATGGATTTTTTCACTTCTTCCACGTGTTTAACCTCGTCTGAGAAGAGTGCGGGCGAATTTTCAATTTGTACTTCCAGTTCATCCAGATGCTCTGGTCTGCTGGCGATGATCTGATAGTTTGGTTCCATTCCCGGAATCTTGAGGAGTGCCCGTTCGATCTGGGATGGGAATACAATAACACCCCTGATCTTGAGCATGTCATCGGATCTTCCGGTTATACGATCCATTTTAACATGGGTCCTTCCACAGCCACATTCACCCTTACGCAGGGCAGTGATATCACGGGTACGGAAACGTAGGACTGGCATGCCTTCTCTGGTTAATGTGGTCAGTACCAGTTCTCCTTTCTCACCTTCAGGCAGTGTTTCTAGGGTCTGGGGGTCCACGATCTCAGGGTAGAAATGATCATCGAAGATGTGCAGTCCATTCTTTTCCATGCACTCATTGGCCACACCCGGGCCAATGATCTCGGTGAGTCCGTAGATATTCAGGGCATCAACTCCCAATCTTCTTTCAATTTCATTTCTCATCTCTTCAGTCCACATTTCAGCCCCGAAAACCCCGGCTTTAAGTTTTATGTCTTTTTTAGGGACTTTTTCCCTTTCCAGTACTTCGGCTATGTACATGGCGTAGCTGGGGGTGCAGGTGATGATGGTGCTTTTAAAGTCCTGGATTATTTCGATCTGGCGTTGGGTGTTCCCGGCGCTGATGGGTATTACAGTACAACCTACCTTCTGACCACCATGGTGTACTCCCAGTCCCCCAGTAAAAAGACCATAACCATAACAGTTCTGGACTATGTCTTTTTTAGTGGCCCCGGCCATGGAAAGAGCACGGGCAACAACTTCGCCCCATATTTCAATATCTTTTGGGGTGTATCCAGATACAGTTGGTTTTCCAGTGGTTCCAGAGGTGGTGTGAACTTCCACAATATCATCTGTATCAACTGCGAACATTCCAAAGGGATATGCATCCCTTAAATCGCTTTTAGTGGTGAATGGCAGTTTTTCTATGTCTTTAAGACTTTGGATATCTTCAGGGGTTAATCCTGCCTCATCCAGCCTCTGACGATAATAGGGCACGTTTTCATAAGCCCTTTTAACTACATCCTGTAATCTTTTAAGCTGTAATTCTTCCTTTTCCTGGGCTGACATGCATTCAGCCTTCTCGTTCCAGATCATCTACACACCTCTATAAAACAAATGAATAGAATATGAATAACTTTTTTAGTGTACTCATATAATTTAACCCTATGATTTAATTTTTAATTTAAACCCTTTTTAATTTAAACCCTACAATTTAAGTCTTTTAATTATTAATTGGTCTTAAATTTATACTAGACTAATCATTACAAACTTAATTTCAAATTAACATCAAGGCAGTAAATCCATATTCTCATAATCCATTATAAAAGAAATGGTATTTATCTATTCCGAGTGGGTCCGGGTAAGTAGAAAGCAGGGAATAATCTGGTAAAATGAAACTACCCCTGTTCAAAAATAGGAATTAACCCTATCCCGAATATAATTGGCCATCAATAATAAAAATTTATACCTAAACCTAAGAATTTGTCTCAATTCTGAGCAAAGACTAAGCCTTTTATAAAAACTAAGCCTCTTATAAAGACTAAGCCTCTTATAAAGACTAATCCTCTTAAAAATAAAAAATATGTTCAAAAGAGAAAAAAAAGAAGAAATTATTTCTTCTCAAATGATTCCAGCCAGTCGTCGAAGTTTTCCCGAAACTCTTCCAGTTTCATGTCCAGTACCCTACGGTTATCCACCAAATTTAAACTGTTTGAAAGGAGTTCAATTTCCAGGCGGCGGTTTATTTCCTCCCAGTTCACGATGTTCCAGAATGCAGCCACGTAGTCTGGTCGGACATTCTTGTAGTCCAGGTAGTAGGCGTGTTCCCATACATCCAGGACCATTAAAACCCGGAAGTGGGGTATGACATTGACGTTGTGTTTTTCAATCTGTGTGATAAACAATCGGTCAGTTCTCCTGCATATGGTCAGGGCTGCCCATCCTGATCCTTCGGTGCTTATGGCTGCTTGAGAGAATTCCTTTTTAAACCTTTCAAAGCTACCGAAGTCCTTTTCGATGTATTTGGCAATGGTTCCAGTGGGTTCACCTCCACCTTTTGGTGCTGGGGCCATGTTTTCCCAGAACATTTTGTGCAGTACGAATCCACCCACATGGAATGAGAGTTCCTTGGCCACAGCCTTAACATCAAATTCCATGCCTGGTCGGCTGTCAAATTTGGCTAAAATTGCATTTGCACCATCCACGTAGGCCTGGTGGTGTTTATCATGGTGTATTTGAAGTTGCTCTTCGGATATGTATGGAGCCAGGTCCCCGTACCCATAGGGTAGCGGAGGAAGTTCATATACTTTTTTAGACATTTTTTCATCACCTTTATATCCTTTATGTATTCCTTATGTCAAAACCATTCTTTAGCCACAATAATTCCTTACTTATCCTTTATTGGAGTTAATACCATAAATACTCCTTTATTTGATTATTTTTCCTTTATTCTATTTTTTTATTAAATTTTAAGCTAACAGCCATCCATTTACCATTTATAGTAGTTCCGGTAGCACAGCCACCAGTCAAAGCACTTGTATTCTCCTGGTCTTTCCAGTGCTGTTTCAATATCCGCTGCTGGAGGAATGATCAGGCCTTTGCCAATGATTTCATTACAGGGCCAGTTGGCTGGTATGGCCACACCCTTCTCTTCAGCAGTTTGGAATCCTTCAACCATCCTTAATATCTCATCTAAGTTCCTACCCAGCTCTTGAGGGTAGTAGAGGATGGCGCGGATAATTCCTTCGGGGTCAATGATGAACACGGCTCTCACGGTGTTGGTGCCCTTGTTGGGGTGTATTAAACCCAGCTTATCAGCCACATTACCTGTGTCTGCAATTACAGGGAATTCTATGTCAATGTCGAAGTTTTCAGCAATCCACTGGATCCATTTAATGTGTGAGAAAACCTGATCCACAGAAAGTCCAATGAGTTCGCAGTTTAGATCCTGGAAGAGATCATAACGGAGTTGGAAGGACACAAATTCAGTGGTGCACACTGGTGTGAAATCTGCAGGGTGGCTGAATAAAACAAACCATTTCCCTTTGAATGCTTTGGGTAGTTTCATCATTCCATGTGTGGTCTGAACTTCCATTTTGGGGAACTTATCCCCAATAAGTGGCAGTCCTTTCCCTTTTTTCTTAATTTTTCTTAGTTCGTAAACTTTTTCTCCCATTTGTTTACCCCCTTGAGGTAATAACTATACAGTGTTATTTTTCTCCCCTTTTTTATTTAATTTTTTTTATTTAGTCCGCGGGATCACTATTTGTGATTTTTTACTGATATTTTCCGGGTGAATATAAAAAATAAATTCCAGGTAAATTATAATTATAATAAAATTAAGAAGAATAAACGTTTCATTTCCAATATTAAGAGTTTCAATGATTAGATATAAATTCAATAATGATATTATGCGTAATTTGAAATATTTAAGATATAATTTTAGTGTTAAGTAGTAATTGAACCATAATTTGAATATTTAAGATATTAATTTTGGTGTTAAGAATTAATTTAGAATAAAGAATGCAGGGATATTTATGGTAAAATTGGAAAATAAAAAAAAATAAGTGAGTTTAAAAAATAGGGAGTTTCTCACTCAGAAGCTGTGGGGGGATTAAATATCCTTTGTGCTAGTTCCTGGTCCAGCATATAGAGTCCGCTGCCGGATTCTCCTGCTAATTTTACTTTCTGGAGAACTCCACTGGAGGATTCTTCTTCTTCAACCTGTTCGGCCACATACCACTGTAGGAAGTTGTTGGTGGCGTGATCTGATAGTTCCAGGGCCAGGTCCACTAGTCCGTTTATGAGGCCAGTGACCATCTGTTCATGCTTATATACATGTTCAAAGGCAGCTACTGGTGAATCCCATTCACTTTGAGGTTTTTCGATCTCAGCCAGACTCACCCGGCTACCCCTCTGCACCAGGTAGTCATAGAATTTCATGGCGTGGCTTAACTCCTCCTGGGCCTGGACACGCATCCAGTTACCAAAGCCTGGTAGATCTTGGTCTTCAAAGTAAGCCCCCATGGCCAGATATAGATAACCAGAATAGAGTTCCCGATTCAACTGGTAGTTCAGGGCCTCTTCCATCTTCTCATCTAACATATCTTTTCACATCCCTCTCATATTATTAAAAAAATTTCTTATTAAAAAAAATTATTTTAAATCTATTCTTTAATCGATTGGTTCAAACAGGTCTTTATCTGCACCGCAAATGGGACAGACCCAGTCATCTGGCAGGTCCTCAAAGGCGGTTCCAGGTTCAATTCCGGCCATGTCATCTCCTACTTCAGGGTCATAGATGTATCCACAGGGTTTGCATAGGTATTTTTGCATAATACTCCACCTCTTTTTTTTATTAGACTTCATGATGGATTCATGAAATTCATTTAATCATTGGGGTATGGGCAATTAATCATCGGGGCATGGGACAAGAAAAAATATATTTATTTTAGATAGGAATAAAACGGAATTTTCCAACACCACACTTGGGGCAGCGCCAATCATCTGGTAAGTCCTCAAAAGCTGTTCCTGGGGGTGTCCCGGTTCGGGGTTCTCCATTTTCAGGATCGTAGATATAATTACAGACCTTACACTTGTATCTTCTCATATTTACCCACCTACATATTATACCATTAAGGATTTCATTCAATACCATTAAGGTATCATTCAAGGAATTCTTTTGAATAATTCACGAAATTAACCTTGAATTATCATTAGTATTTATACTCGTCTCTGTTAATAATCATATGGGTGATGTTACTAATGTTATTTATTCTGTAATTTTCTCCCAAAGCTCAATATCTCCTGGAATCACATTAAAAATGGGATTGGGGATGGGTGAATCCTTTTGAACCAGGATTTTCTTTACTTCCTGATATTTATCATGGTCCCTTTTTTTGAGTTTTCTCTGCAGATGCTCCATTTCATACAGCATCTGTCCCTGAGTAACAGGGATCTGTTTAGAAGTGTGTTCAACTCCTATCTTTTCATGGTTAAAATTGTATCCCCTTCTATTTGCTTCCAGGTAAACATGGTTAAGGTAGGTATCCAGGTAAACAATGGGATGTTCTTGCTTTTGGAAACGAATAAGCTGGGGATGATTAGTGTAACCTTTAGTTTCCCCCTTTAAAACTGCCCTGGCGAGTAAACCCTCTCTCCAGAGTGCCACTAACCCTTTACTATCCATGTATACAGGATGGAGACTCCAGAGTCTCATTATTTACACCATTTAATTAATTATTGTAGATATTTTTAATTTAAAATAACTTGTAAGATATTATTGTCATATATTACTATTAAGTCTATTTTCACCTAGTCATACTTTCTTTATAGTTTATTGAATAATTTTAGAAACGAAGAACTTAAAACCTATCTAATGATCCTAATATTTCAGACTATTGAGTCTATTTTAAAGCCGGAAACTGATGAGGTTAAGGGGCGTTACCTGTGGATTTCCAGACTATTGAGTCTATTTTAAAGCGGAATATAGTGGAGTGAAAACTGTCCCGCCAGCACTGATTTCCAGACTATTGAGTCTATTTTAAAGCCACCAGTATCAGCCGTGCCACTAGCTACTTTTCCAATTTCCAGACTATTGAGTCTATTTTAAAGCGCTGCTGCCGACTATGTTACAGTTTCACGGTCCATGGGATTTCCAGACTATTAAGTCTATTTTAAAGCCATTGTGTCTGCTGATCAAGTAGTGACAGTCGTCCCATTTCCAGACTATTGAGTCTATTTTAAAGCTCTAATTCTGTTGAATTTGCAGGTTTTCCATCCATATTTCCAGACTATTGAGTCTATTTTAAAGCGTGGAGAAACATATTTTTTCATCTCAGATTTGATTAATTTCCAGACTATTGAGTCTATTTTAAAGCTATGATGTTACATTTAGCATAGTATTATTTGATAAAAATTTCCAGACTATTGAGTCTATTTTAAAGCCGATTATGCAGACATCGTATATTTCTTCTTCACCGTTATTTCCAGACTATTGAGTCTATTTTAAAGCCTTGTTCCAAAAAAGAACATGTTGAAAATTATGAGAAATTTCCAGACTATTGAGTCTATTTTAAAGCTCATTACTGCCAGTGCCATATCTGAAACTATTGTGGTATTTCCAGACTATTGAGTCTATTTTAAAGCTTCAATATGTGCCCCGTATGTTCTTTCAACATGGAAGGTTTCCAGACTATTGAGTCTATTTTAAAGCTCATTACTGCCAGTGCCATATCTGAAACTATTGTGGTATTTCCAGACTATTGAGTCTATTTTAAAGCAATACAACCCCTTCTGCATTTTCATATAATTCTTTATATTTCCAGACTATTGAGTCTATTTTAAAGCTGCGTAGTTGTTTCCAGTGTCTCCGTTGAATTGTAAGAATTTCCAGACTATTGAGTCTATTTTAAAGCATATCAATAGGTTTCAATATTTCATTGAAAGGAAGAATTTCCAGACTATTGAGTCTATTTTAAAGCTCGTACCGGTAGTTTTTGTTTCAGTCCAAACAACCTCATTTCCAGACTATTGAGTCTATTTTAAAGCGATATTATCAACACTCCCTACTCGTGGTTCTTTCTTATTTCCAGACTATTGAGTCTATTTTAAAGCTTTTAGCCCAATCTGCCTCTTCAATCCCTTCACCTGTATTTCCAGACTATTGAGTCTATTTTAAAGCAGGGCCAGTGGAACGACCCTAACCGAAACCCTCACAGATTTCCAGACTATTGAGTCTATTTTAAAGCCTTGGTGATGGATTGTTACCTGTTGAAAAACTAGGATTTCCAGACTATTGAGTCTATTTTAAAGCCAAGTTTGTAATCCAACTTGTCCAACATATCAGCCATATTTCCAGACTATTGAGTCTATTTTAAAGCCAGGATCCCTCTATGACCTTGGAAATGTCTGGTGTGCATTTCCAGACTATTGAGTCTATTTTAAAGCGCGTTGCTCGGTTGATGGTACAATCCGGTGACATTGATTTCCAGACTATTGAGTCTATTTTAAAGCTCGCCATTTTTTCCACCGTAGACTATTTTTGATTTTATTTCCAGACTATTGAGTCTATTTTAAAGCACAGCATCCCAAGTATTGGTGATTGAGGATCCTCAAAATTTCCAGACTATTGAGTCTATTTTAAAGCTTAGGAACATTTAAATCAAGTTTTGATTGCCTAGTATAATTTCCAGACTATTGAGTCTATTTTAAAGCTTAGACCCCCCTAGATCACCCAAACACACATCATGGTATTTCCAGACTATTGAGTCTATTTTAAAGCATAGGACTCCCTATGATTTACTGGATATTGGGGAATAATTTCCAGACTATTGAGTCTATTTTAAAGCCTTCCCCCTATAATCCATATGAGTTCCATATATATTATATTTCCAGACTATTGAGTCTATTTTAAAGCCAATATAAATTCTTCCTTTATATTTAAAAAACTCTTATTTCCAGACTATTGAGTCTATTTTAAAGCGCTCATAACATCTTCAGCACAAATACAATCTTTTTCATTTCCAGACTATTGAGTCTATTTTAAAGCAAAGAATAATACTTGAAAAAAGAAGGGGGTTAAATAATTTCCAGACTATTGAGTCTATTTTAAAGCTGTTGGGATCAGTGCCTTCATGTACCTATTTTTTATATTTCCAGACTATTGAGTCTATTTTAAAGCGCTCACTCTAAGGGCCACACACACAAGTGTTATATAGATTTCCAGACTATTGAGTCTATTTTAAAGCTTTTTAGATTCTGGTTCTTTTCCATTCATCCATTTATAATTTCCAGACTATTGAGTCTATTTTAAAGCACAAACAAAAATTTAACATTCCAAATAGATGAACTGTATTTCCAGACTATTGAGTCTATTTTAAAGCTTTGTTTTATAGATTGTATATTGTCATTTATGGTTTATTTCCAGACTATTGAGTCTATTTTAAAGCTTAAATATTTTTTGAAGAATGACTCTGGTGTCATCTAAAATTTCCAGACTATTGAGTCTATTTTAAAGCTTCTTAAAAGAAGCCAATCTGGAATTTCTTAAAACAAATTTCCAGACTATTGAGTCTATTTTAAAGCACAGAATTTAGTGCCGCACCTTCAATAAAGGACAAAAATTTCCAGACTATTGAGTCTATTTTAAAGCCTATTTCATATACACCATATCCTCCTAAGGCCATTGTATTTCCAGACTATTGAGTCTATTTTAAAGCTCAGTATTCCCTTCGGCATCTTTCCACTGATATTCATTTCCAGACTATTGAGTCTATTTTAAAGCAGTCTAACCTGTATCGGCTCTTTGTTTCCTCACTACTGATTTCCAGACTATTGAGTCTATTTTAAAGCTGTAACCACCGGGTGGTTTACTTGTCTGGTTTTCAGCATTTCCAGACTATTGAGTCTATTTTAAAGCGTGTTGCTCCTGTCCATGCAGTGGTTGCCATGGTCACATTTCCAGACTATTGAGTCTATTTTAAAGCGCATAAGTGACACTGGTTTGATCTTTACTGGGATCCTATTTCCAGACTATTGAGTCTATTTTAAAGCTTGCTGTGCAGTCAGGATCCCACACATCGTCTGGTTTATTTCCAGACTATTGAGTCTATTTTAAAGCCAGTATTTAATCTGTCATGGGAACTTGAAATATTTGGTATTTCCAGACTATTGAGTCTATTTTAAAGCAAAAACTACCATTCCCTAAACAGGTGAAGATGGTCCAATTTCCAGACTATTGAGTCTATTTTAAAGCCAGAAACAGCATCCCAGCCACAAAGGACCAGATACATTTCCAGACTATTGAGTCTATTTTAAAGCTCAGTGTAAGTGGTGTCTTCAAAGGAAGCAATATCGAATTTCCAGACTATTGAGTCTATTTTAAAGCTATGCAGAAAGAAATTGCCAGTGCAATCAAAACCAAAATTTCCAGACTATTGAGTCTATTTTAAAGCTGCAACAGTCAGCTTGATGTGGACTATGATGAACGGAATTTCCAGACTATTGAGTCTATTTTAAAGCGTACGGGAATGTGGATGCCCGTACACGCTTAATTTCTATTTCCAGACTATTGAGTCTATTTTAAAGCCGCGCCGATTTTTGGGTTATTTTACCTATAACTGGCGCAATGTTCTCCAATAATAGGGATGTATTTGTCCACCCTCAATAATGTAGTTTACTTATAAAGGCGGACTAGAGAATAAGTTCGATGGGATTTTTTTCAATCCCGATAACTTCTAACTTGAAATTTTTGCGATCTTTAAGATTATAGATCAAAATAGAATCTTTATCTTCATTTGTTATGTCTTTGAGACCAGATTTCAATTTTTTGAATTGAGATATTGAGACTTCACCCTCAAAAACTGAATTCTGCCTCCAGTGAAGGTACATCTTCAGGAATTTATTTACTTTATTCACCCTATTAACATCTACATCATAAACAATTAACAAGTACACTACCACCACATCCTGAAGCTTCTGTACTCCTTATCACCAAGTACGTGTTTAATTAGTTTATAACACTCCAATCTCATAAGGTACTTGTAGGAAACTTTTCTTTTAATCTCCGGATGCTTAATAGTTGTTTCCAGCTTAGCCTGATATTCTTTTAAAAATATGCGTTTACCCTTTTCATTGAGTAAAACACCAACATCATGGTTAAAATCCTTTTCGGTAAGCATATTATTGTTAACCAGTTTAAAAATAACCCTCTCAACGATAACTGGTTTGAATATATCTGCAATATCCAGAGCAAGGGAAAATCTGCGCTCAGCCGGTTCATGCAAGTAACTTACAGAAGGATGTAAATAGGTGTGATATATCTCTGAAAGAGCGCTGACATAAAGTAAAGAATTACCAAATGATATCAATGCATTTATTTCAGTTGTTGGGGGTCGTATTTCTCTTTTGTCCATCTCGAAGTTTTTAAGAATTTTATTAAAACTTTGGTAATAACTATGCCAGATCCTTCCTTCATTACTCATTATCTGGGCTACATCTCCCTTTATAACTTCTTTTTCAATATCTTGGATATATGGTTCAACATCTTTTCCTTTCTTAAGATAATATCGAAGGGTTTTAAGGATATTGTTTTTAATTCCTTCCACTATTTCAGCAGCGATCACAGCCCTTTTTTCAGGATCACTGTAATGCTGGGACTGTTGTACAACCACTAAACCTGAATTTAATTGTACTCGTGGGTAAAGTGAACCTTCATAGTACCCGTACATGTTGAAAAAATTTACAGGAATCCCCTCTTTCATCAGAAGAGAAGATGCACCGGATTTTAAGGAAACTTTACCATAACAGTTTATCTCATTAATCCTGTTGATAGGCAAGGCTTTTTTACCTTCCTCATTTACGAAATAAAGAGTGTTACCTTTTCGCTGCAAAATACCATGGGAAGTTATGTAGAGTGGATCCTTCATTATAGACACCTAAACCATACAAAGTTCATAATAAGTACACCTCTTACAGTAAGGTTTGATAACCACTGGAGGTGGTAACGGTTGAGAAACTATTTTTTCAATATCTTTGATAATATGTTCTATTTCATGCTCTTTTTCAGGAGTTAACGTTAATTTTTCCCTTTTTTTCTCTTTAGGGTAAACTAAAACTCCATCAGCTTCTTTACCAAGTTTTTTAGCATTCCAAAGATAATAATAAAGTTGATAACGAACTGGTTCTTCTAATTTGCTTGATTTTTTTATTTCAAAAATAGTATTTTTTTCTCCAGTTTTAACAAAATCAAAAGAAACATCGCCTAGATTTACATTTTTCTTTTCTCTGGAGAAGCTTTTCTCGTGGATATGTCGTCCAATACTGATATCATCATTATCATAGTTCATATTAATCTGATTAGCAAAAAACCAGAGTTCGCGCTTGCAAGCGACGTAATATTGGACCATTACTCCTGTGACTCGCATTTAAACCTCAAAATTTATTAAATTATGAAAACATCTTCTTTATCTTGGGTAATGAAACCAGTTTCAATGTCATATTTTCGGTCCAAATCATCCTTATTTAAATATCCCAACCATTCAGTTTCCTTTACAATTTTACCTATTTTTTTAGGATCAACTGAGACTACATAACTATAAAATTCTGGTTTAATGGTTAAAAACGCAGTTTTCCTTTCAAACCGATCCTTAATTTCTGTAATTTCTTTATATTTTTTCCAGATTTCTTTTGCATCATTATCGGCTTCAACAAAAACATCGATTTTCTCATAATTTCTTATTAGTTTAAATTCACTTTTAATACACGAAAATTCTAATTTTTCAAGGTAAGCTATCAAATCTAAAGATTTATCCTGAGATCCTCGCTCTGAAACAAATTTATAATAATTTGGAACTGCTGTACTATTAAATTCACGTTCTTCTATTGAATAATTGCAATCAATTACATCAGCGGTGGCATTTATTAACACTGAGTTGTATATATAAGAATAGAAATTCCTACCTTTATCATCCTTTAAATTCACTACTTCGACTAACCCTTTTCCTTTTTCATTACTTCTGTTACATCGCCCTGCAGTTTGCACAATACTGTCTAATGGTGCCATATCCCTATATATTAAATCAACACTAATATCAACACCTGCTTCAACCACCTGGGTTGTAACTATAATATTGCGCCTTTTTTCATTGTTATTTATCCTTTTAATCCTTTTTAACCTATGTTTAGGGATTATTAAAGTAGAAATATTCATGATCTGGAGCTTATCAGAACAAAATATACCTTCCGGTTCCACAGGCAGATCTTCATCAATCATTTCTTTAATATATTTATATAATTCTTGGGAAGCATTAATGGTATTTAAAACAACCATAATATCTTTATCAGGTTCAGAAACTATTTTATCCCAAATTAATTTCTTGAAAACATCGAAATCCTGCGGTTCAAGATTAAATTCATATTCTAATCGGTTAAATACGTTAAAATATTTATCTTTATCCACTAACGATTTAATCTCTTCATTTTCTTTAAAAATAAGAGGTTGAGTGGCTGTCATTAATATAACCCAACAGTTAAATTCTTTACAGAGATATTTTAAGGAATAATTCAGTAATTCCCAATAATGGTGAGGTATTGATTGGATTTCATCCAGAATAACAATAGAATTAACAATATTATGGAATTTCCTTGCTGCTCTGTTTTTGTTGGTTATTAAACTGTAAAAAAACTGTATAAATGTCGTAATAACAATCTCTGAATACCACCCTTCAGTTAATAATTGAGATTGATTAGAGCTAATTTCAAGTTCTTTTCCAGTTTTATAACTAATATCAGACAAATGATGATGTTTTAAAAGCAAGTTTGAGAATACTTCTGAATCATCAGCTCCATGACTTAAAACTTTGGAAACCACTTCTGCATTTTGATCTATGATGCTAAGGAAAGGTAATGAGTATATTATTTTAGGTAAAAAACCAAATTCAGTTTCAATTCTTTTCCGCAGTTTTAATGAAAAAGAAAAAGCAGATAAAGTTTTACCACAACCAGTTGGTAAATTTATAGATAAAATTCTATCTTTCTCGAGATCCAAGAAATTTAAAGAATTAATTACTTCCTCGTAAGATTCTTCCCGTATTAAATTTATTTCACTTTTTTCACTTTCAAAAGCAGCCTTTTTATATTCATCAACAAGATTATCAGATATTTCAACTCGTGGGGGCTTAGGTGTTCCGGAAGCATCCATTTTATCCGCATCTAATAACACCGAATAAAAAAAGAGAGTTAAAAAATAGTGATCAAGCCCTTTAGCACGGGTTAGTTTCCTCAAATCTCTTTTTATATCTTTAACAACTTCTTCAAATTCATTTAAAAACTTTGAAATGTCAATATCCCATTTTTCATAGAATTTTTTTATTTCTTCAAAATTGTTTTCTTTAATGTTGGCCAGTTGTCTTCTCACAAGATCTAAATCTTTTAGTTTAGCAGATTCCCCATCAATTCCTTTAATGTTTCGAATGTTTCCATGATGTTTAAGAACAACAATCCATGATATTGGGGAAATATGCCAAAGATCTTCAAATTTATTGGATCGAATATAGTTTTTAACACAAAAATAAGTAAAAATTGAGGATAATAGACCATGTCTGGCTTTTTCAGTTTTTTCATGGTCTATAAGATATTTCTGGAAATAGGTGGTGGATTTGGCGAAATCATGGGATAACCCAATTAAAAATGCAATCTCAGAATACTGATCTTTGTTGATGATTTCTTTATCCGAAACCGTTTCTTGACAAAAGGTGGCAACATTGGTTAAATGAACTTCCAGAGGTTTTGTTGGGTGTGATTTGAGGTTAAAAGAAGATGACATTCATATCACCAATTGAATGATATCGACCATCTACAATTAGCATGGTATCACCATTTTCCTCATAATAAAATTCTTGAAATTCTTTTACTATACGTTCTGCATTTATGAATGAAGGGGACTTAACAGCACCATACTTTTTTCCCGGTTCAATTTTTATTTTAGCCTTATCAGTTGGAACTATACTGTGTACCTTTATATCTTCTTTTGTTGCTAGAAGTTCCTCAGGTTCAATAAAACTATTTTTAACAAGTTTAATATTTGCTAGGCAGTCCGATATTCCCAAATAAGGAGTGTAAACTGATTTATGGTTTGATAAGTATGTGAAAAGTTCATCCATTATTGAATCATCATCTAACCAAAGACATATCCTGTATTTAACATCTTTAAGAAATTCAGCTGGCAATTGAGTTCGCTGCCCTTTATTGTCTGAAAGAATGAATCCTGTTTTGGTGTCTATCAAGTTCAGGTTTATCCTCATTTTTTTGATAGGGTTAATAATTTGTAATGCGAATGCGCTGTTTTTTGGTCCAAACAGATCATAGTAACTATCTCTATCATAACCCAGTATTCCTGAAACAATTCCTGCTAAAGTAGTTCTGCTGGGGAATGGGTAAGAAATTGTAGAGGTAGTGGTGTATCCCCTCCGGAAATACCCATAGTCCCCCCATATATCAAAAACCACTACTTTGTCAATCATATAACTCCTCAATTCAGATTGTTAATTTAGTTGCAGGTAATCCATTTTCAACCAAATGTTCAACTAGATCTACTTCGATTGGAACACTATCCTTAAATTTAACCGCAGGATCAAATTTAACACTTATGGATTCTATTTTATCTAAATCTGATTTTAAAGCAATGATAAGTTGAGAAACATCAATTTGAAGTTCATCAACGCTTCGCAGCTTTTTATCATCTTCAAGATCGTGTTCAATCTTGATTTTTTTATCGAGATCACCTATGAAGTAGTTAGCATCGCTGTAAGTAACCTTCAATAATAATCGGGGCATTTGTCCAAATTTAGACCGGGTTATAAGATTTTTAGTACCATTCCAAATTCCTTCAACAAGTAGAGACTCATCTTCTTCGGTCATCAAAGTCTTTTTAGCTGCATTTTCGTTTATAGCACCATAAAAAGAAATTAATGAGTAGGGGAGAATGTATTCTTCTCTGAAAGTTTTTTGTTGTTTGCCTGCACTTGAAGCAAAAGCTCCTGTACCTTTGATATGTTTCATTTCAACTTTGTGCATTGATCTTCCAAATCGGAATTGAACTGGCCCCGTTAATGTTATTGAACTTTTCCCCTTCTTTTTTATCTCAAGCGGTATGGTACCACCAAAAAGACGAACATCAACGCACTCTTTTAAAATATTATCATACATAATTCTTTTAATTTGACTCAAAGAAAGATTTTTGTCAGTTATATCCACTTTCTCTCCATTTTCATCAATTAAATAATCCATAGCCCTTAATTTAGCATCTTGAATATTTCCATTTTCATCCTCAATTTCCTTAACAAAAATTCCCTGGCCTTTAAAATCATGAAGATAATCTCTTATAGTCCGTTTCAGACGCACATCAGTAACTATGTTTAACTCGACATCTTCATCTATTCTGGGTTTGTTCTCGTCTAAGGGGTCGCCATTTGGATTTGCATACGCTATGTCATATAAAAAAACCAGTTCTGATCTATTCATTTTTCACACCTTCTTTATTCTGTTTAAATAGCCCATTAAGGGTAAATCCTAAAACGAAATAAAAACTCGTTTCATCTCCTGAAAGTTTCCAATTTTTATTGGATTTTAATAGATTAACGGATATAAGTTCTTCTAAATCGGGGTAAGCTGCTTTGTACTCTCTTAATTTGTTAATTATCATCGGGTACAATTTTTGAATTTTTTTCTGATCTAATGTAAGGCCCCATAACTTTGTCATGAAAGGTGTTGCACCTAATGATCTATACTGTATTGCCGTAAGTTTTTTGGTGATCAAACCCATTAAAAACGCAGCTTTCTTCTCTGGAGTATCTATAAACTCACCATAGACTTCAAAAAATTCTTTTTCATTATCTTCTTCATTATGTGAACCAATCTTCATTTTATCAACACCTTTCAATAAGTTTAGTTCGTTAAAAAACATGTAAAGCATCAATGCTTCTGTTGTTAACAGTTTCATGGAATAATCATTTTCAGGATCAGTCCTATGAGATTGTTTAATTCTATCCATAAACTTTGAAATCAAAAAATCTTTGTTAATGGATTTGCCACCTATAATAAACCCAATAATATCCAAGAAGTATTTATCATATTTTGAAGGGAAAAATTCTCTTAAAAACCCAGCATACCAATTATATTGATTGATGTATCCTTTGCTTTGGGCACGTCTCAATTCAATGAAGTCTCCTTCAACATTTTTCCCAAAATTTAGTTTTAAATTGTCTTCTTGGAAAAGAATGTCATTTTTAATGATATCTTGAGCTGTGTAAATGTTCTTCATCCAAGATGGGAGGATGCTTTCAACATAATTCAGAATATCAATAAATTTACCTCCACCTTTGAGATCATAAAATAAAAATTTGAATTCCAGCACGTCATCGGTATTTTTCACAATGGAATAAAGGCTATCTTCTTCCTCTGAATCTTCCTCTTCGATTAACCCTTTCTCATATTTTTTACCTTTTAAATCAACTACACGTTCATAAAATTCTTCAAACTCTTCATTATCTCCTTTAAACAGGAAATTCGGGATCACGAAAAATTTTAGAGTAAATAAATTGAAAGAAAGGTATTCTTGAACAAATTTTTTACCAGCTTCCAGGAAAACAGCACATTTTCCACAGATAGGTACTTGTTTCCATTGATCAGCCTGTATGAAATTAGGTACATTTCCCTTTTTATCAGCTGTTGAAAAAGAAAAACCGAAAGCATTTGGGACAAATCCATATACCTCTTTTGGTTCATCACACAGGTAACATGTTCCTTTACCACTTGATTCGCCAATAGTCTTTAAATTATGATAGCGGTACATAGCTTCTTCTGAAAGAATTTCTCGAAATATAAGATAATTCCCACAGAATTTCTTTTCGAATCCATCTTGGATGGAAATTGTCAGCAAAACATTATTTCTATTTTTTTTATCGATAGATTGAAATTTATCCTCTAAATCTTTTGTAATCTGATCTTTGTTTTCAGTTAATTCATCAGCTATTTTATCGAGAAATTCCGGGTCTTTATGGGTTTTAAACCATTTTAAAACTCGATTTTTAAAAGTAGATTCTGCTTTGCTAGTTATTAAGGAAGCTGGGGTATAATCAACACCGTTAGGTGGGCCTCCTTTGTATAAATACTTATTACTATCCCGTTTATTTAATTCTTCTTCAATTATGCATTTATAAACAAATTTTGTATCGACATACTCTAAATTAATAAGCAAAACCCGTTTTGTTTTGCTTGTTAACTTTGCTGTATCTTGAAAAACGTCAATTTCTTCCAATTCTTTGTGTTCTACAATAAATTTGCCTAGATTGTATAAAGATCCTATCAAAATTCTCACCCCACACTATTAATCATTCCAAATCCTAAAGAGTTCTTTTCTCCAAGCCCACAATCCATCAAGAATCTGTAAAATCGTTTATCGTCCATGTTGAATTTTTCCAGGTTTTTCCATAAAGTTCCGATTATGAGGAACATTTTATCCGCTTTCTTAACCCTCACAGCCACTTCTCGATCGTACTCAAAACGGTCAAAAAGATTGCCATCAAAATGATAATCAAGATCGTAGTAAGCATTGTACTTTTTCAGTGAATTATCCTTAAGACGTTCCCGGAAGAAAGAAAAGTTGTTGGTATTCTTCAGAGAATAGTAATGATTTTTCCGGTTATCATCATAAAGAACAATAGGAGTACTGGTAATAAACCTACCCTTCAAATTAGGTTTAAATGGCTTTGAACTCACTCGTTTCATGCGTAGTTTGCCCAGATAAAAGTGTTCCTTATCTTCTAAGGAACTTACCAGAGTACGTATAAAACCAGGTTTTGGGGAACTGATAATCAAATTCTTAGTTTCACCCTTTTTAAAATCAGAAACTGGAAAAATGTTAGAATAAGAAAAATATTTGAATCCACCGGAATTATGATAATTGGAATAACCTGTATCATGTAATAGTGAATATATGAATCCCTGAATGGTATGCTTATTCACAGAGTCATATCGGGAATCCTTTTCAGGAACAAATTTAAGAATTAATCTCAGTTAAGCTCCCCCTAAACTTATTAATTGCATAGCTATGTTAAAAGCCTCCCAACAGTTAACACATTATAATCCTATTTCATTACATATAAATCTGCATAATAAATAAAATAAAATCAATAATAATTTAGGACAGAATAGTTAAAAAATAAATAATAAATATGAAATTAAAAATAAAAATTATTTAACCAGCAATACTGGTACTGGGACCTTTTTCAGGGCATTTTCAGCCACACTACCCATTATGAGTTTTTCCAGGCCAGTTTTACCGTGTGTGCTTATTACCACCAGATCTGCCCCTGTTTTTTCTGTTATTTTAGCCATATCATGGGTGGGGTTTCCAACAATCAGTATCTCAAGGACTTCCACATCCATTTCTTTGCCCTTTTTTTGTACTTCTTGGAGAATGGCTTTACCCTCTTCTTCCAGCACCTCATATGGATATATGAGTTTTTCATCGATTATGTGAACTGCAACAACATTAGAACCCAGCTTTTTGGCTAGGAATAATGCGGTGTCTTCAGCCTTTTTAGAATAATCTGATCCATCGGTAGGAACCATTATGGTGTTGAACATATTTTGACTTCCCATTTAAATTTTTCAAATGTTCCCTAATCTTTAATATTTTAATTTTATTATATTATTTTAATCAATTTTATTTTTTATTCAAATTCCCAATCATTTCAAATTTATTATTCATCACCCTATTACTCATCCCATTAATTCCAATTAATTCTTCATTCCAATTAATTATTTGGATTTAATTCATATTTAATCCACTTTCCGGCGGTGATCTCCCACCACAAAGTCCTTACCACCAAGATGGAGTAATGGCTTCATTAATTCAACATCTAAGAGTCCTTCCTTAATGGCATCTTCCCGGACACTGACTCTCACGACGCGGCCCACCACTAACTGGTGATCACCACATTCCCGGGTGAATTCAACCTTGCACTCCATATGAGCCAAACACTCCCTGATCCGGGGCGGTGAAACTTCAAGAGAAGCCACCTCGGTTAAACCTGCTTTTTCAATTTCATTGACTCCCTCCGGGAATTTTTCCCCGGTAACCCAGAGCTGGTTTAGAATATCTGCAGTGGGAATGTTAATCACCATTTCACCAGTTTCTTCCAGGTTCTGATAGGTATGGTGGCGAGGAACCGATGCCACTGCAATTAATGGGGGGTTCACTGACACTGGCATGGTAAAAGAAAAAGGAGCTGCATTCACCTCACCCTCAGAACTTACGGTTGTTACGATTATGGTAGGTCGGGGTGCCAGTACCCTGTAAAAGCTTTCTACATCAAGACTTTTAAATTCCATCTAAAACCATCTCCTAATCTAATATTATATGTTAATTAGGTATATTGAAATTAGGTATATTGAAATTAGGTATAATTGAAATTTAGGATATATTAAATTTACTTAGATTTAAAAATTCACTTGGATTTAAAAATTCAGTTTTGATTTAATTCAAATAGAGGGAGTCCCAATAGGGATCAGCCCCTATTAGGGCCAATCCAGTTAGGTTGATTAATCTTCCAGTAATTTTTCCCTCCATTCGCTGATATCCTTAAGGTAATCTGCTCCGCAGCTATTTATGAATTCCTCACACTCCTGGTCAGGGTTTCCATCTCCAATTAGTTTACCATCTTCCATACGGAGGGCCCTGGTGGCCAGTTCATCAATGAAGTCAATATGATGGCTGACCATGATGATGGTGGTGTTAAATTCTTCATTTATACGTTTCAGGGAATTGGAAACCATTCGCAGGGTTATTGGATCTAAATCCCCGAATGGTTCATCTAAGATGAGAACTTTGGGGTTAGATGTCAGTACCAGGGCCAGGGTCGCCCGAACTTTCTGACCACCGGACAATTCATAAGAACGACGGTTAAGGATATCCAGTGGAAGATCCAGTGCCTTAAATATAGGTTCAGCGTATTCTTTAAGATCATTATCCGGGAAACTGGGGAAAAGAGTGTCTAAAATACTGCCAGATAAACCTAACTGCTCCAGGCGCTGTTTTGCCTCGTTTTCAGGGAGATCAGTCAACTGGTAAAGGACATCCAGTGCCAGGTCACTTATGCCCATTTCCTCTGCTTTCTTCTTAGCTTCATCCACTACCTTTATTCCTTTAATCCCAAGTCGTCCTGCTATCTGATCCCGGATACGAGCATGGTGTACCAGTGCAAACTCCTGGTGCATGAATCCCATCTGACGACGGATATTCATTCGGTTAATTCCGGGTTGGTGCATGTCCACCCATTCCCCATCCAGTTTATAGGAGACAGTACCGGCATCTGGAAGGTCCAATCCACCAACCATACGCAGGAGCACGGTTTTACCCGCACCACTTTGTCCTATGAGGGAAACAATCTCCCCATCATTAATATCAAAGCTTACATCCTTCAACTCCAGAACATTACCGGCCTTAAGAAGATAGAACCTTTTCTCCAGATCCCGGGCCTTAATTATGGTTTCTCCAATATTTTCCGGGTTACGTTTTGGAAGTTCTGGTTCCATTTTCTGGAGGAATTTCTTTATTATCTTATCTGGTGATCCTTCATCCACCACACGACCTTCTTCCATGAGCACCAGTCTCTGGGAGAGGTAATGATGAACTTCCGGAAGGTGGGATACCAGGACAACGGTCACTCCCAGATCCTGGTTGATATTACGGATTGCATCTAAAATTTCCTGTTTTGTCTTAGGGCAGGACATAGTAGCTGGTTCGTCCAATAAGAGAACTTTAGGCTTCTTAGCTAATTGCCGGGCCATGATAAGTCTCTGTTTTTCACCACCACTTAGAACCGGGGCGAAATGAGTGGCCTTATGATCCAGACCCACCACTCGCAGTATTTCCATGGCTTCATCTTCAAACTCACTATAAGCAAGGTCAAAGTCGGTTAATGCTTCATCACCATATTTAGTTCCGTAAAGTTTCCTTATAACATTATTTAAGGCTGTTTCAGACCATAATCCAAATGAACGTTGCAGGTGAATGGCTGTTGCCTTTCGCAGTTTACGGGAATAGTAAGTGGTGGATTCAGGGGTTACAGTCACGTCATCTACAGTAATTTTACCCTCATCAAATGGCTCCACACCCCTGAGGATACGGAGAAGGCTGGTTTTACCAGAACCACTGGTTCCAATGATGCCCACAATTTCTCCCTTCTTCACTTCCAGGTTAACCTGATCCAGGGCCTTGATTTCAGGACCCTCCTCCATGTGGTAAGTTTTTGATAGATTTTCAACCTTTATCATCCTTTATCACCATTTTCCCTCATTATCTATATGAATACAAATTAATTTTACCTGAAAATTTCTTTTCTAATGAAGATTTAACATAATCTCTGTTAATCATCTCGGGATATATAGGTTATCTTGTTTTTATGATTTTTTTCAAAGTGGATATTATACCAATCTTTAAAGACAAATCTCTGGGAATATTTACTATCTTCTAAGATATTCCACGTTTTATTACATCTTATCCCTCAAAATATCAATAATCCCATATCTGATTTAGATTATTCACTACCATAACTCTCTATTAAAGGATCTATAAGTAACTCTCTAAATTAACTATCTTTGACCTTGTTTGGTTAATTATTTATGCGGGTACGAAGAGAGAAATATTTAGAATCAAATGAAATATGTAATTAATTTAGAATCATGTTCATTAAACATTAGATAGTATTCCCAAGAATACTATAATCTATAGTAAATATCATTCCATAGAATATTATAATCTATAGTAAAATATGGGCACGTGAATAACCTATTAAATAACTAATTGGTGTTTTAGTATGAGAGGACTTCTGGTTGGGAGAATGCAACCTTTACACTGGGGACATATTCAGGTCATTGAAAGGATACTGGATGAAGTGGAAGAAGTAATCATTGGAATTGGCAGTGCACAGGTCAGTCACAGTATTAAAGACCCATTCACTGCTGGTGAGCGCGTGATGATGATCACGAAGGCTCTCTCTGAAAATAACGTACACGCTTCACGTTACTATATCATTCCAGTGCAGGATATTGAATGTAACTCCCTCTGGGTGGCTCATATGGAAATGTTAACCCCACCATTTAAACATGTGTATTCAGGTAACCCCCTGGTACAAAGACTCTTCAAAGAAAAGGGCTATGAAGTTACTGAACCACCATTATTCAATAGAAAAAGCTATTCCGGCACAGAAGTCAGGCGAAGAATGCTTTCAGGGGAGAAATGGGAAGATTTAGTTCCGGAATCAGTGGTGGAAGTTATTAATGAAATTGATGGTATTTCCAGAATTAACCAACTATCAAGGAAGGAGGTAAGTGACATATGATAATTGCCAAAATAATTTCAGATTATGAAGAAATCATCACCCTAAATGATTTAACCCAGCAAATCAAGGAAAGCAGCTCTATCAATGACTGTGGGGCTATATTCGCCTTTGAGGGAATTGTTCGAGGGAAAGATGAGGCTAAAACCACGGATAAACTCGTCCTCACCACCCCGGATACTCAAAAAACTGAAAAAGAACTTAAAAAGATCTTAGACCAGGTTCAGGAAAAACATGGGGTTAAAGATATTGCAGTGGTCCACTACCTGGGCCAGTTCAAACCTGGTGATCCATTGTTCTTGGTGGCTGTGGCTGGAGCGCACCGGCATGAGACCAGAACAGCTCTGGAGGAAATAATTGAAAGAGTTAAATACGAACTGGACTTTAAAAAAGAGGAAGAAGGCAGCGCAGGTAATAAAATTATCATGTCTGGAGGCTAAATTTTAGGTGAAACTAAATTTTAGGATTTCAAATGGAATATGAGGGTTTACTTTGTGGGGGTTTATATTTGAATTTATCTAAATCCATTAATTTGTGGGAAAATCACTTGAAGTGGGCATGTATGCAGGGAGATCTTAAATGAAGTTCATCAGGGATAGTGTCCATGGAGACCTCCAGTTAGAGGAGTTTGAAGTCAGATTAACCGATACTCCCGAGATCCAACGCTTGCGAAGGATCAAACAACTAGGATTCACCTATCTAGTGTATCCTGGTGCCAATCACAGTCGCTTCGAACACTCCATTGGAACCATGTACCTGGCTTCACGACTGGCCCGGAGCCTCCAGCTGGATGAAGATACCCATAGTCTGGTGCGAAGCTGTGCCATTCTCCATGATGCTGGTCACGGACCTTTTTCTCATGTATCGGAACGAGTTCTTGATTCATCCCACGAAGAACTCACCTCCAAACTCATTAAAGAATCACAGTTAGGAGATATCTTATCTGAAAAGTTTTCAGTAAAGGAAGTTTTAAAGGTGATTAATGGTGAAGGTCCTCTAGGGCAGATGATCTCCGGAGAACTAGACGTGGACCGTATGGATTACTTATTACGGGATTCTTACTACACAGGGGTTGCCTACGGGGTCATTGATGTGGAGCGCCTTATTTCCAACATGAAACTGGATGATGAACTTCTTCTCCTCCGAAGTAAAGGTGTTCAAGCTGCAGAATCCATGCTACTGGCACGCTATTTCATGTATCCCAGTGTTTATCAGCATCACACCACCAGAATCGTTAATTCCATGTTCCGACGTTGCCTGGGGAAACTCTTGGAAAAAAATGTTATCAAGGAACATGAAATTTACCGTTACGATGACATAGATATCATTTCATCAGCCCGGTCAGAAGAGGGTTACATTCAAAATATGATGGGAAGACTGGATACTAGACAGCTTTACAAACGAGTATACTCCCTGAAACTGGATGATATTAGTCATCCTAAAAGTATTTTCCAGATGAGTAACTCTACCATCCAGAAGGTAGAAGAAGAAATTGCCGATGATCTGGATGTTGATAAAGATTTTATACTGGTGGATGTTCCAGAATATCCGGTTTTCCATGAGATGACCACTCCTGTATCTGTCAATGGAGATATAATTATGCTGGGGGATGTTTCTCATCTAGTTATGGCATTGAAAGATGTTCGTTTCAACCATGCAGATCTATGTATCTACCTTCCTGAAGAATATGCAGAACAGTCATCTGGTCTTAACTTCATTGATTACCTGAATATTCCTGATTAAATTCCAAATCCGGATGATATTTTTAATTAAATTAACTATCAATCTTATAATGGCAGTTAAATCTAAAAGTTACAGTTAATTAAGGAGAACGCGGTGATAAAATGATAGTTGTAGCCATTACCGGAGCTAGCGGTGTTACCTATGGCGTTAGACTCCTGGAAGTATTGAAAGAAATGGGGAAGAACACCGCCCTGGTGGTAACAGAACCTGCAAGAATTATACTGAAACATGAAATGGGGATGGACGAAGACCAGTTAAGGGATCTTTGCCATGAATTCTATGAACCCGGAGATCTGACCAGTGCCATTAACAGTGGTTCCTGCAGGTTCGAGTCTATGATCATTGTTCCCTGCACCATGAAAACCATATCTGCTATTTCTACAGGATTTGCAAGTAATTCAGTTACCCGAGCAGCTGATGTGGCTTTAAAGGAGAGAAGGAAACTGTTACTGGTACCCAGGGAAACACCCTTACGTTCGGTTCACTTGGAAAATATGCTCAGAATTAGCAGGGAAGGAGCCATTATTCTACCAGCAATGCCTGCCTTTTACCATCAACCCCAGAACATGGATGACCTGGTGGATTTCCTGGTGGGTAAAATACTGGACGTACTTCACATTGACCATAACCTCTACCAGCGATGGCAGGGAGAGATCCCATGATCCCGGATGAGGATTTCATCCAGATTAAGGAAGTTCCAGGACCAACCAAGGAAGAAATAAGGTGCCTGGTAATGTGCAAAGCCCAGATATCCTCTGATGACACAGTGGTGGATGTGGGCTGTGGTAGTGGGGGATTAACACTGGAATCCGCTCAAAGAGCTGGAAAAGTTATTGCACTGGATAAAAATCCAGAAGCCATTGATATAACTAGGAAAAACCTGGAAAAACATGGTTATTCCAGTGAAATCCAGTTAATGGAGGGTGATGCCCTGGTTATAATTGAAGCTCTTCACTCATTTGATGTCCTCATTGTGGGTGGCAGTGGTGGTGATCTTCCCCTTATAATAAAACAGGGATATGAAAAGCTTAAAAAAAATGGAAGGATCGTGATAACTTCCATCCTCCTGGAGACAAGAGTGGAGGCAGTTAATGCCCTTAAAAAAATGAGAATGACACCGGATGTGGTTGAAGTGAACATTGCCAAGGGTAAACTCACAGAAAGAGGAACCATGATGATGGGAAGAAACCCCATTACCATTATTTCTGCGGTAAAAGATCTGAAATACCCTGTAGGGATAGATTGAACTCTTAAACTGGTATTTAATCCAAGTTGATATAAATCGACAAATTAAAGTTGATATTAATTGATAAATTAAAGTTGATATTAATCGAATAAAATAGGTGAAATTAATGAAATTATCCAAATATTTAGGTTGGAAGGTAAAACTGGGAATATTTCTAATATTCCTCTCTGCTTTACTCTACGTAGCCAATTATCTCATCTTCCATGACCTCCATGAAGTATTATTTTATATAGGTATTGACACTGCCTTTTTACCCATTGAAATACTCTTTGTGGTGCTGGTAATTGAGAATGCAATCAGCTCCAGAGAAAAAAAGCAGATGATGGAAAAGCTGAACATGGTTATCGGTGCATTTTTCAGTGAAGTAGGAACTGATCTTTTAGGGGCAATAACCAAATTTGACCCGGACACAGAACATATAAAAGACGATCTGCTCATCACTACCTCCTGGTCTGAAAAGGACTTTAAAAATGCTAGAAAAACCATCAAAGAATTCGATTACACACTCAACATCAACGGTGATTTGGAATCCATTGAATTTCTGATCAATGCTAAAAAGTTCCTGGTTAACCGGAGAAAATTTTTACTGGCTCTACTGGAAAACCCCAACTTACTGGAGCATGAAACATTCACTGAACTGCTCTGGGCAGTTTTCCACCTTATGGAAGAACTGGAAAACCGTGATGACATCTCCAAACTTCCTAAAGCGGACTACAATCACCTTTCTGGTGACGTGGTCAGGATCTACAGCCTACTGATCCTGGAATGGTTGCAGTACATGGAACATTTGATGAACAACTACCCTTACCTGTTCTCACTGGCCATCAGAACCAACCCCTTTGATCCCCAGTCGCATGTGGAAATATCAGACTAGCTGGGTTAAGTAACTAGTTGGTTAAGTATTAACCCCTAGAAATCTCCTATTTTTTTTTATTTTTTTTATTTCACACTGGATTATTATTAGCCATTTTTTATATTCAGGCATGATTAATTCCGCTTCGTTCATGATTAATTCCGCAACCTTTTTAAGTAGTGTTACCAATAACATTAAAAAACTAAAATGTGGTTGATTTAATGGAGAGTTTGACTCTCGAGCAGTATAGAAAAATGGTGGATAAGGTATTAGAGTTTAAAAGGTTGAATGGAGACCTGCCTGAATATGCGGTTGTTGAAGGCTGCCGCATTGATAAAAGAGAATATATTGACATGATTGAAAGGGTTAACACGTTCTTCCTTCAAATGGGAAGAAACCCTGGAAGCGTGGACATTACACCTCTTGACGATGTTCCCCCGGTGGAAATTTTAATATAAAGTTCTTAAAATAATATATTCCGCCAATTATTTCCATAAATCATTATAATCTCTTTAAATCCATTAGAATGTGTAATCTCCTTTTTTTACCTATCTAGGATTATCTAAAATAAACTAAACCTAACTAATTATTGAAGCCATTAGAAAGATTTCTTGTGTAAATAGTTAACATTTAATCTGTTTTAATAATATATCAATCAAATTAATCAGTTATATAGAATTTAAATCCTTCAAAACAAAAATATGCCTTTTTTTATTTTCTCAAAGTGGTAAACACATCTTCCGGACGATTTAAATTAATGAAACTTTTTTCCTCCGGATCTAAAGTTCTAACGTCAATGTAAACCACATTTATCTGTTCTAACAACGATTTAACATTTCGAAATCCATTTTTTAATTTATCTTGGATCACAGGAATGCATTCAGAGCGGTAATATGCATGTAATGGTTCAGTTGATCCATCGGGCCACATTGGAACCATGGCCTGAACATCACGCTCATCACTTAATTTGAAAATTTTATTTACAAAGTAAGTTGAGATAAAAGGGGAATCACATGGCAATACCAGAGCTCCATCAGATTTTATATGGGATAAACCAGTATATAATCCAAAGAGTGGTCCCTGGTCCATTTCAATATCGGTTACCATACGGATCTCAGGGGTATGTTCAGGATTTTGATTTTTAAACTCATTAACACATTTTATGTATAAATCAAGCTGTTTTTTGTCTCTTAAAACCAGTATGATCTCATCAACAATATCTTCAACAATCTCTAAAGTATGAATAATCAAGGGGGTACCGTCTAAAGCCATTAACCCTTTATCCTGCCCCATACGCCGGCTTCTGCCACCACATAGTATTATACAAGACTTCATGAATTTTTTAAACCTCAGAGTTATTCAGGATACATAAAGAAAATGTTCTTATTAAAGAAAATGTTTTCATCATTAAAAAAATATCCCTAAAATTTAAAAAAAATATTATTCCCCCAACTCTTACATGAGTCGGGTTGTGGGGTAGTTGGGACTTTCATTGGTTATTAACAGATCATGGGGATGGCTTTCGGTCATACCACTGGAGGTGATTCTGACAAATCTGGCTTTTTCCCACATTTCTTTTATATTAGAAGCGCCGGAGTATCCCATTGAAGCTTTAAGACCACCCATGAGCTGGAATATCACTTCATTCACAGGTCCTTTGAATGGTACAACTCCTTCAACACCTTCCGGTACCAGTTTAGCGTGTTTCATTGGCCCTTTAACTTCCTGGAAGTAACGGTCTGTTCCTGCTCCGGAACCTCCAGTCATGGCACCCAGTGATCCCATTCCACGGTACTGTTTGAATTTGCGGCCGTTCATTATAACCACCTCACCAGGAGATTCGGTGGTTCCTGCCAGGAGGCTTCCAACCATAACTGCATCTGCTCCCACTGCTATGGCTTTGGCAACATCTCCTGAGTATCTTAATCCTCCGTCACCAATCACTGGAACTCCCTGTTCCCTGGCAACGTCGGCCACAGATGATATGGCAGTTAACTGGGGAACTCCCACACCAGCTATAATTCTGGTGGTACAAATTGATCCAGGACCTATACCCACCTTCAAACCATCAACATCCGCACCAGCTATGATTGCTTCTGCTGCGTCACCAGTTGCAATATTGCCCACCAGCAGGTCAGCCTGTATGTTATTTTTTATTTTCTTGGCGGACTTTATAATATCTGGTTTGTGGGCATGGGCCACATCCATGGCAATAATATCTGCTCCTGCTTTATCCAGGGCAATGGCCCTTTCCAGGTCAAAGGGACCAGTGGCAGCAGCAACCAGGAAACGTCCATCAGAGTCTCTGACAGCGTTAGGGTGCTTTTTACGTTCTAATATATCTCTGATGGTTACAATGCCCACTATGCGGTTATTTCGAACTATGGGTAATCGTTCCACTTTGTTATCATAGGCAATGTCCAATGCTTCCTCTGGAGTAGCTGATTCAGTGATGGTCACCACTTCCTCGGTCATGAACTCACGGACCTTTTTCTGAGCATCGGAGTTTATAATGGGTTTAATGTCACGCCTACTGATAATACCGATTACCTTTCCATTATCCACCACTGGAAGACCACTGACATCTTCCATATCCATAATTATACTGGCTTCATGGATGGAACTATCTGGAGAAGTGGTTATAACATCTCTTATTGTCAGGTCCTCGGAACTTTTGACTTTTTCAACCTCTGCCACCTGTTCTTTAATGCTCATGTTACGGTGGATAACTCCTAAACCGCCTTCCTGAGCCAGTGCAATGGCCATATCGGCTTCGGTAACTGTGTCCATGGCCGAACTCACAAATGGGATGTTGAGACTGTAATTTCGCGATACCTTGCTTTTAGTTCCCACATCTTTTGGTTCAACATTGGATATGTTTGGAACCAGTAAAAAGTCATCAAATGTGTATCCTTCCGGGGCTTTTTTCAATTTATCTGAAAACATAACATTTCTCCTCCATTCCACCTACGGTGGATTAAAATTAAAAGTGAATCTTTAAAATCAACTAACAGTGACTTATGTCCAATCACCATTATGTAGGATCAACTCGTGATCACCTCTCTCTACTGTAATTATTTTAGAGATAGTTTTGTATTAAAGTTTTTTTTAGATGGTATAAATGGATTTTATTAAGTCCTTCAACCAGCTTTTAAAGACCTTAAATCAGCTTTTAAAGACCTTAAATCAGCTTTTAAATATCTTAAACCAGCTTTCAAAGACCTTTAACTAGTTCTTTTAGACCGGCAACAGCCTCATGATGTATATGTCCGGAATTTCGGTCTCCACCTACACAGGCAGCACCTCTTATTCCTGCCACATCGCAACCAAGCTCAGCAAGTAAGGGTAACTGTTCTTTGGTGACTGAACCGGCGAGTGCGGATTTAAGGCCATAATCGTGTATTTCATTGGTGAACTGGGAAATGGTTTCTTCATTCATGAAATCAAAAAGTGTTTTCCCGTCTTTAACTGCAGTGTCCACCATAGCCAGGTCGGCTCCACTATCTGCAGCTACCTTGGGTATGTCCATGGGGTCCACTGCACCTACGCGATGTGCATCGGCATATCCTGATGCCACAACAACCGCATCATCGTTAAATTCATGAACCGCTTTAACCACGTTTTCCATTACTTCCAGAGCTTCAGAGTAGTTTTTGGTACCATATAATCCTACCTTTATATAATCTGCACCGGAAACAACTGCACCAGCAGCTGCCAGGGCCACTGTCCCTGGTTTGTATGGGACATCTCCCAGAGTTGCACTAACTTGCATGTCCTTGGGGGTTATTTCACGTATATTTTTAATGACCCAGGGGAAATTAGCCCCTAGTGAACCCTCTTTAGGATTTTTAACGTCAATTATATCTGCACCGCCATCTATGGCTTCTCGTGCTTCTTGTGTGTTTATAGGACTGATCAAGAGAAGCAAATATGATTCCTCCTTTTTATTATATATCAAGTCTTGTAACTAATATTTAAAACCTATGATTCTTATTAGGGCAATTACTTATTTTAAATTAATTTATTATTCCTTTGTTTAAATGGAGACCTTCTCTTTTTAAGGTTATTCCGGATTTTACCATGTTTTTCTGGATAAATTTCCTTTTCAACAGATTCACTCCTTAACTCCTCCATCATAATATTTACCGGAATCTCCACCGGACATTCAACAGTGCACAGACCACATAAAGTGCACTTGAAAAGCCCTGAGTCGAAACAAACCATTTCGTCATGTATATAATGGCTTAAAACAACACCTCTACCACCTAAATGGCGCAGGTAACCAAACTCCGGTCCAAGGGTGGTGTACACCGGACAGTTTACAATACAGGCCCCACAACCAATGCACCACAAAGATTCCTTTTTCTCCTGAAGAGCCTGAGTACGTCCGTTATCTAGAAACACTACCACCACACGTTTAGCACCATACATGTCATCCAAGATGATCTGTTCAATATCGGCAGTCTTGGATGGAGAAGATATAACATTCATATAGGCCGGAACTGTTTTACCAGTGGCGTAGATGGTCTCCAATTTCACCACTGACACTGTGTCTTCCAGGGTAGGCACCAACTTGTCAATACCCACCAGGATAATGTGAAGGTCTAAGAGGGTGAGTAGGCTGATATTGCCTTCATTGTGAACCATTAAAAGGGAACCGTCTTCAGCAGCCACTGAGTTAGCACCAGTGATACCTATGTTGCACTTTGAAATTTTCCCCATTATATCCTCTTTCACTACATCCAGAATGGCTCGTGGTTCAGCTTTAACCTCTATATTGAACTCATCGGATACAATTTCTGCTATGTTCTCCATATTAAGATGACAGGCCGGTCCTATGGGATGGGTGGGGTTACTCTCATGAAACTGCACGATTCTATCGCCTAAATCAGTTTCCAGAACTTCCACATCCTTTTTTTCCAGGTACTCGGTGAGTTGCACTTCGCCTGCGGTGTTGGATTTGGATTTTGCCACCATATCCTCATTTTTAACCAGATGGTAAATGGCCTCTCTTGCTTCTTCAGCATCTTGGGCCATGATTACTTCGATCCCATTATTTAGAAGGTTTTCATGGGCCTTTTCCAGGAGGGCAGGTAGATGTTCAATGGAATTTTCCCGGATCTTTTTAACCCTTTTCTTTAAAGCAATTGTACGTTCATCCTGAAGGAGGGTTGCCCTTCTTTTATTGAGTATATTGAAGGATCGGTTCATGATTTTGATGGAAGGATCATTCATGATTAAGCCTCTTTAATAAAAATTGGGATAAATCAATGATATTCAGATTTCCTTTTTTTTCTTCAGTTAGGTTATCACTAGCAGTTAGGTTATCACTGGAAGAATCTTCCTGAGACTCCAGGTTGAGAATGCAGAATGGGCAGCAGGTCACTAGAGTCGTAGCACCGGTACTTTTGGCATCATCCATGCGTTTACAGGCAATTTCTCCAGATAACTCCTGGAAGGCGGATCTAACACCCCCACCAGCCCCGCAGCATCTGGCTTTTTCCTGGTTGCGTTCCATTTCCACCAGTTCCGCGTAGGGATCCATAACCTTACGTGGAGTTTCATACTCACCCATATGACGTCCCAGGTGACAGGGGTCATGGTAGGTTACCTTTTCATTGGTCACGGATAGTTCAAGCTTGCCCTTCTCGATTAATTCACTGAAAAGTTGAGATGTGTGGATAACATCAATTTGTTGGCCTAAAATCTCAGGATAATCTTCCTTAAAAGTACGATAGCATCCTGCACAGGAGACCAGAACCTTCTCACCCTTAAGATCCTGTAGAGTGTCCTGCATTATGTTAAGGGCATCATCGTGAAAACCGGTACGTAAAAGCACGGAACCACAGCACCCCTCATTATTCAGAATTTTGTAATTGATTCCTGCTTTTTTTAACAGTTTTTCTGTGGCATCCGGGATTTTTTGCAGTTTTTCCCGTGACAGGCAGCCTCTAAAGTAAATCATAAATCATTCACCTTATAACATGTTTCTTCTTATTTAGATATTCTCAAACAGATTCTAATTTATTCCAAATCCAATTAGATTATATATTCAAATTAGATTATATATTCAAATGAAATTCAAACCCATTATAATAGTTAGAACTATTACAAAACATGAAATATCATATTAGTTTCGAATAGTCTAACCTAATTTAATATCCAATTAGAATGTGTTACTATATGGATATGTTGTTTAATCAAGATTATAGTGATCTATGGTAACTTACTTACAAGAATAAGTAACCTTACCACAAGAACAAAAAAATAGATTTGTTGGTATTAAGAAGAGAATTTAGATAGGTAAATCATAGATAGGTAAATCATCAAATTATAAAAATTTTTAGGAGATTTTAAATGACATATTTAATCTGTGAAAATTGTGGGGGTTATTACGAGCTTCAAGAAGGGGAAAAGGCAGAAGATTTTAGTGATGAATGTGAGTGTGGTGGAAAATTAGTCTACACTGAATCTCTCTCAGGTAGTCATGCGGAAACAGAAAATCATGAGGATGACTCACCTGTTGATGAACCATCCCCTAACAAAGAAAAAGATATTGAAGAGAATATATTGAAATTAAACCATGATTCAAAACGTGAGGAAGTTAAACACGCTACAGAATTACAGGAAATATTGGATGTTAAGGGATATTATATCATTAAAGGAATGGGTCCTGGTCACTCTATTAAAGTTCTTACTGAGGGAATAGAAACAGGTAATGGACAATTTATTGGATTTGAGAATATCCTCAGTATAGAAGATACCAGTACTATCAGTCCTAAAACTCAAAAAAAATCAGGTATTGGTGGTTTAATTTCATCTGGCCAAGCACTCCTTGCTTCAAAGAGAAGGACATTGAAAATCGTATTCAATAACGGTGAAATTGAATTCAGAGATATTAAGAAAAGTGATGCCAAAAAATTGGTTAGTTTTGTAAATAGAATGTTAAATAAGGATTAAATAACCCTTAAAAAATGAGTTATTTAATTATTTTTTACTTAAATATAATACCAATAAGAGTAAATAGAATAATAATATTCGAATTTATCAATAATAACTAATAATAGAGTATAGAATTAAACTATACTTCCCCACTTCCAGAGATAAGGCTAATTTAGGTTGTATGGTGCGTCATGAGTCTTATAGATATCATTGTAGGGGTAAAGAATGAGGAAAAATACATCCGAAGATGTATTCGGAGCCTGCAGGATCAAACTATTAAAGATATACATATTCTGGTTGTCGACGGAGTTTCCAGTGATAAAACACCCCAAATTGTCAGTGAAATAGCTGAAAACGATTCCAGGGTGAGGTTGCTTGAAAACCCTCTGGAGGTTATAAGTTCTGGTCGTAACATTGGATTAAATGCATCTGGTGCGGAATACGTGGCCTATCTCGATGGTCATTGTTACGTGGATGAAGATTGGCTGGAAACTCTCTACAACACCTTTAAAACTTACTCCCATGGATGTAAACTGGCAGCTGTTGGTTCAACCTATTCATCCCCTCAGGATGACTCGTTTTTTGGCAAAACAATTGCCCATTCTTTACAAACCTTTTTCGGTGGATTTGGAACAGCATACACCTCTAGTGATAAAATCGCTCCTGTGGAAACAGTTGCCTTTGCACTTTACCGGCGTTCCACCCTTCTAAATGAACACGTGGCCTATGATGAGACCATGACTCAGTGTGAGGACACTGATTTCAACTATCAGCTTATTAAAGCCGGTTACTTGCTCCTGAAGCATCCACGTGCACTGGTTCATCAGTATCGCCGCAGCAACCCCCAGCAATTTTCGAGACAGATGGTTAATTATGGGGAAGGAAGGGCCAGATTCACCCGAAAGTATCCAGAAACCTTACACTGGTATCATCTCATTCCTTTAATCGTTTTTTTTTATCCAATTTTATTTTTGATAGTTCTATTCCTGCTGGTAACTGGCTTTATAGGATTAAACATATTCTTGCTAGTATCAGCTCCTATTCTTATTTACCTCGTTATTGATCTGATTTATGCATTTAGTATCTCCATAAAAATCAATAATTGGAAAGGAGTTTGTTCAATGATTATATTTCCTATTGTACACTTTGGATACGGAATTGGCTTTTTAAAAGGTTTTCTTATTAAAAGATAATTGTAAAAAGTGTGATGAAAAACATTATTACACATTTAGATATGCTGGAGAAATAAAAATCAGATGAAGAATAAGGCCGCCCCCCAGGTTTCCATAATCGTTTTAAACTGGAATGGCTGGGAAGACACTGTGGAATGTTTGGAATCCATTTACCAGATTAAATACCCCAATTATGAGATCCTGGTTGTGGACAATGCTTCCCAGGATGACTCCATCCCTAAAATTAAACAGTATGCACAGGGGTTGGTAACGGTTGAATCTGGGTTTTTTGAATACAATTCTCTGAATAAACCACTGGAAGTTTTCGAATTTCCTGAAAAAGAATACCTTAATCCCGAAAATATTAAAACTGACCTTAACCCTATTCCTTCTGATAAAAAGTTAATCCTTCTTCTTAATAATGAAAATCATGGTTATGCTAAGGGCAATAACCTGGCCATGAATTTTGTTTTAGATAAACTGGATTCTGATTACATCCTGGTGTTAAACAACGATACTGTGGTCCATGAAAATTTACTCCTGGAAATGGTGAATGCTGCAGAAGAAGATGTGAATATTGGCTGTGTCACACCCAAAGTTTATTATTATGATTACAAGGGTAGAAGGGATGTTATTAGTCATGCTGGTGAGACATTTAACCTTTACATAGGTAGGGGGAAGCGATTCTGCAAGGATCAGGTCGATGATGGTCAGTGTGACCAATCGCGTCCTGTGGATACCATTGAAGGTTGTTCTATTCTGTTTAAAAGGGAAGTGCTGGAGAAGGTGGGACTTTTTGATCCCCTATATTTTGCATACTGGGAAGACACCGACCTTTGCTTCAGAATCAGGGAAAATGGGTATAAACTTTTATACGTCCCCCAAGCACGAATATGGCATAAGATAGGAGTTTCATGGGATAGTTATTTCAGTTACTTTGTAATTTATCATTACCTGGTGAGAAATCGTCTGATATTCATGTGGCGCTTTGCATCCAGACTTCAAAAAACCACTTTCAGCATATTCTTCATATTCTACCTCCTGGCAAATATAATATTGATGCTTTTAAAAGAGGATTTGGAAACTTCAAAAGAAGGATTAAGGGCAATTTCCGATGGTATAAATGATTTCAGAATCTAAATCAGATTTGAACAGATCAAGCATGTTCAATAAGATAAAATTTGGGACCGATTAAAATATAGGCGTTAAAAATGATAATAATAGATAAATCGAGCTAATATTAAAAATAATCCAATCTTTCAGACTTAAACAGGTTATTCATATGAATAAAGTTAAGGGCATAGCCAAAAATATGGGATTTCTGTTTATTTCCCAGATCATAACATATATCATTGGTTTTTTCATCACCATGTACACTGCCCGTTATCTGGGCGCTGAAGGATTTGGTATTCTATCTCTGGCCCTCTCCATTACTGGAATCTTTGGCATCGTGGTTGATATGGGCTTGGGAGCATTGATGATCAGAGAACTTGCCCGTGACCATTCTTTCAGGGACAAATACCTGTCAAATGTGATAGTTATCCGATTCTTTCTATCTTTCCTGATGTTCGGGCTGCTGATATTAACAGTTAACCTAATCGGATACTCTCCTCTGGTTACAGATATAATCTACATAATTTCATTATACGTAATAATCAATGCTTTCGTTGGAGTATTTACATCTGTATTCCAATCATACGAGAAAATGAATTATTTCTCGGTTGTCACCGTTATAAACAGTTTTTTAATGTTATTTGGAGTTATAATTGGGATATCCTTCAAATTAGATATCATATACTTCGCATCTGTTTACTTAATCACAAACGCCCTAACACTACTATTTACCATGGTACTATACTTCTGGAAGTATTCAATTCCCCACTTTGAAGTTAATTTTGACTTCTGGAAACCCACCCTAAAGGAAGCATTGCCCTATGGACTTGCAGGGATATTTGTAACAGTTTATTATTCCATAGATTCTGTTATGCTTTCGGTTATGGTTGGTAATGAAACTGTAGGCTGGTATAATGCAGCATATAAACTGGTTTTTGTTTTTTTATCTTTATACTCAGTTTTTACAGTGGCTATTTTCCCGGTAATGTCCCGTTTCTACAAGGACTCCCAAGAATCCCTGAAATATACCTACGAGCGCTCATTCAAATACCTGTTAATAATCAGCATCCCCATTGCCCTGACTGTATCTGTATTAGCCAATAAAATAATTCTACTAATTTATGGACCTGCTTACTCCCCATCTATAATTGCACTTCAGATACTAATCTGGACCATCATCTTCATGTTTATAAATGGACTTTCAGGTATTTTATTGGGTTCCATCAATAGACAAATCGTTGTCACAAAGATCACCGGATTTAGTGTTATCTTAAACGTGGCACTGAATTTAGTGTTAATACCAAAATATAGTTATTTAGGTGCCAGTGCTGCCACTGTTATCACCGAACTGGTGAGTGTGCCTCTTTTGGTGTATATTCTGTGTAAGACAGAGAATGTGAGTTTTAAAAAATTGATAAAGGACTTGCCCAAAATTATTTTTTCAAGTTTGATCATGGTAATTCTTTTCATGTTCCTCAACAGTTTAAATACCATTATTTTACTTGTAATTGTTTTCACAGCATATGCGGTGGCTTTATTTCTTACCAGAACATTTGACAATGAGGATTTCAAACTGTTAAAAAGTTTAATCAACAAAAATTAATCAGAAAAACATTGAAAAATCAGGAAAAACAGGAAGGGACATATTACAACATTTAAAACCCGGCTTTCATTATACAATGAAAGTTTAAAAGGAATTGCTCCATATATGGGTATAAATAAATATTAATTCAGGATAATATATCAAATTTTATAAAGAAATCCAGGACCCGATGTCATGATTCTGACGTATTTTTCTCGAAAAATTAAAAATATAATGAAACGCGCACTGCATGATCATTATTATATTTTACCCTACTCCTATTCCAAAACCCTCAAGTTGTTCCGTAAATTTACATTCAATGGAGAAAAATACGGATATTTTTACCATGAATACAACGAGGCCTGGGGAAACGAGAGATCTGTTGAAATTCCCATTATAAAAAAATATGTGGATGAATATGACTGTGATGAGATTCTTGAGGTTGGAAACGTTCTTTCCCATTACTTCAAAACATGTCATGATGTTGTTGATAAATATGAGAAAGTTGATGGAGTGATTAACCAGGATGTTGTGGATTACAATCCCAAAAAGCGGTACCGGTTAATTGTTACCATATCCACCCTGGAACATGTGGGTTGGGATGAGGAACCCCAAGATCCTGAAAAAGTTTTTTTGGCCCTGGATAATCTAAAAAATTGCCTTGCACCTGGCGGTAAATTAATTGTCACCATACCCATAGGGGGAAACCCACACCTTGATAACTTTCTCAAAACAGGGAAAATAAATTTCACTGAAAATTATTATCTGAAAAGAATATCTCAATCCAATAGATGGGTTGAACTTGGTTCTGACTTTATTGAAGCAAGTTACGGGTCTCCTTATCCCCTAGCAAATGCTTTATTTGTGGGTATTTATGAAAAATAATCTTAAATGTGAAAAAAATGAATATAGGAATGCTTTCATGGATTTTAGACATACAGCGGACTGGTATAAATAACTACCTTTACAATATTGTCACCGCTATGGTTGAAGCAGATAAATCAAGGAATATCTCTTTAATCCATTACCAAAAATCAGATGATGTTATTTACCAGAAAGTGAATGATGTGGTTATAAACTCTTTCCCACACAACATTGCAAATCCCCTAAGCCTATCCAAGTCCCTTAAAGATAGCAAAATAGATGTTTTCCACTTACCGTCTCACATGTTCCCTCAAGTTAGTCCCTTTTTTATAAATAAAAATGTTAAAAAAATACTGACGGTCCATGATCTGATTCCCATTTTGTTCGGTAAAAAACTTCCTTTTTTCTATAAATTCTGGGGACCCACCTTAAAATTTATAAAAAACAGGCCTGATTGTATTATCACCGATTCAGTTAACACCCAGCGTGATCTAATTAACTATCTTAAGATCCCGGAAGAGAAAATAAAGGTCATACCCCTCGCCCCTGGTAAAAACTTCAAATTCATTAAAGATAAATCCATAATCAGGGAGGAACTGGAACTGAAATATGGTATTTCATCTCCCTTTGTTTTATACGCCGGAAGTGTGGAATTAAGGAAAAACATCCTCCTTTTGATTAAATCGTTCTATAAACTATTAAAAATGGGAGTTGAATCCAAACTGGTATTAATAGGTAGTCTAGGGTATGGTTCTGAAGAAATATTAAAAACCATAGAATCACTGGGCCTTTCAAAGCATGTTATTTTCCCGGGTTATGTGCCTGATGAGGATTTATTAAAATTTTATAATGCTGCCGATGTATTTGTATTCCCCTCTTTATACGAGGGTTTTGGATTACCTCCACTGGAGGCCATGGCCTGTGGGCTTCCGGTGATCACATCCAACACATCATCCCTACCTGAAGTGATTGGCGATGCAGGATTTACCCTGGATCCTGATGATTGTAATGCTTTTGCAGATTCAATGTATCAAATATTAACCAATGAAGATTTAAAGAATGAAATGACCAATAAAAGCCTGAAACGAGCTGCAATGTTCACCTGGGAGAAAACTGCCAGTGAAACCTGGAAGGTGTATGAACAGGTTTTTTAGTAATTATATTTTTTAGTAATTATACATACAGCTGAAAATATTATATCCTGCCTGAAATAATTATTAGTTATTCATAAAGAAGTCTTATTCAAAAAATGTTTATCATTAAAGAGTTTTTTCATAAACTAGTGGTGTTTAAGTGAGTTCGAATAATAAATCCAAAAAAATATTGTTTTTCAATGCTAAAAGGGAAAAATGTGACAGTAATTCACCCCATATCGGCCTGGCAATGTTATCTGCAGTGTTGAAAAACAGTGGACATGAAGTATTAGTGGTTGATTATCAATTCAACCCCAGTGCACCCAGTCCAAAGGCGGTTTTTGAGGATTTTAAACCAGATGTAATTGGTTTAACCCTTTATACGGCCACCATGAAAGAGGCAGAGATCATACTGCAAGAAATATCCAGATTCAATAAACCGGTGATCTTTGGAGGGCCACACGCCACCTTGTATTACAGTGACCTGGTGGATAAGGCTAATTATATTATGATTGGTGAAGCTGAGAACACCATTGTGGATGTTGTTGAAAACGCTGATACTAATTCTAAGGGTCAAATTATTCGTTCTGAACCACCTGATCCTGAAAAATTACCATTCCCAGATTTTTCAACATTTCTAGGTCATGATGAAATTTTCATTTACCCCCTATTAACCAGCAGGGGATGCCCCTACAATTGCAGTTTTTGTGCTGTGCGAATGGTTTCAACCAGGAAATGGAGGCCTAAAAGTATTGAAAATTGTATTGAGGAGTTAGAAATTGCTAAGGTGAAGTTTAAGAGCATGGGGTCCGTGGTTATCTATGATGATAATGCCATGTTCCGCAAAGATCATGTAAAAAACTTTCTGAAGTTATATCTGGACAGCGATATCAATTTACCCCTCACCATCATCAATACCCGCGCCGATGGTCTTGATGATGAGATTTTATCCCTCCTAAAAAAAGCTAAATGCCCTTCAATAGGAATTGGTGTTGAATCTGGAGATCCTGAAGTTTTTAAAAAGATTAAAAAGGGTGAAACATTAGATGATATCACTAAAGCAGCAGAATTAATCAAAAAACATAAATTACCACTGGCATTATGCTTTGTAATTGGTCTGGAAGATGATTCCCTGGAGAAAACCAAAGCTTCCATTGAATATGCCAAGAAAATGAAACCAGAGCATATATACTGGAATATGATAACACCCTTTGAAGGAACAAGTATCAGGGAATGGTATGATGAGAATGGGAATGTCTTTGATCTACTTAACCATTCTTCATGGGTTGATGGAGATTTCATGTGCGAGGAACCCTGTGCTGAAACACCAGAATTCACCATTGACCAGCGAAAAAAAGCTTATTTAATGGCCATACTAGAAACTAATGATACCAGGCTAAGCATCACTGATATAAACAGACTGTATCCTTACGTTCGAAGGTATGGTTTGCAATCTGAGTTTTTAAGATGGATACCTAAGAGTATTTGGAAATCCTTTAAAAAACCATTCCCGCTACTGGATCTGGCCATTAAAATATATCCAGAAATAGGTTTCAGGGGATTTTTTAAGAGAGTTGTTAAGAAAATCCGCACAAACTAATCACATAAACAAACTAATGGCATAAATTAATTATTGTAAAATAGATAATTAATCCAATATTGGTTTAAAGGTTGAATATCAATGAAAATAGCAGTTTTTCATAATCTGCCTTCTGGAGGGGCGAAAAGAGCATTGTATAACAATGTTGAATTTCTAGCTAGGGATCATGATGTTGATGTCTACGTACCTTCAATAGCAGACGAGGATTATCTATCCTTAAAAGATATAGCCCATAGTTTCAAAACTTTTCAGATGAAAAATACCCTCGGGGGATTCTTATATTCTGCTGTTAAATATTTTCCATCCAAAATTTCCATAAGAGATCTTGAAAAAACTCAGAAAAACATGGCTGAGGCGGTTAACAAAAAAGATTACGATGTGGTATTCTGTGAACAGGATAAATACACCATGAGTCCTTTCTTTTTGAAATATATCAAAAAGCCCCATGTTTACTACTGTCAGCAACCCATTCTCTCCCAGAACAGGATTTCTCAAACACTTTATAAAAAAGCTGGCCTTAAAACCACCAGTGATTCGGAAAGTTTTCGTTTGAAATTTTATGGTTCTCGTATGATTAACATGGACCAGAAACTGGCCAGTTACTCTGAATATACCGTTGTAAATTCTTACTTTTCACATGAGTCTATTTTAAGAAGTTATGGTATTAATTCACTGGTCTCCTATTTGGGAGTTGACACTGGTTTGTTTAAACCACTGGATGTTTCAAAGGAAAACTTTGTGCTATCAGTGGGCCGGTGCATACCCGAAAAAGGATTTGAATTTATCCTGAAATCTCTAGGCAAAATTGATGAAAAAACACGCCCTGAACTGGTTATTGTTTCTGATCTGGTAAACACACACTGGAAGAATTATTTAGAAAACCTGGCACATGAATTAAAGGTTAAATTGAGGATAAGGGTTTTAGTAAGTGATGATGAACTGGTTCAATTATACAATAAAGCGAAGTTAGTTGTTTATGCACCTTACCTTGAACCTTTTGGTTTAGTTCCCTTAGAATCAATGAGCTGCGGGACCCCGGTTGTTGGTGTGAAAGAAGGCGGTGTAAGGGAAAGTGTTAAACATGAGTACAATGGCATACTCACTGAAAGGGATGAATACTCCTTTTCTCGTGAAATTTCCGCACTATTTCTAGACGAGGAAAAAGCTGAAAAATTAGCTGACAACTCCATTAAACATGTTAATGAATTATGGACATTGAAACATTCCGGTAAAAGGTTACTGAATCATTTAAACCGTGCAATTGATTCCTATTAACAAAAATCCTGATATTTCATTAATGGCATCATGAATCATAAATGATTCCGTTATTCCTAAAGATTCATGGCCCATACCTGATTCCATTATCCATATGGATTAATAATCATAGTAATAAAAGGGATAAAGATGACTAGTATGATAAAGTATTACTCATGGGATATAGATTCTAGTCACTCTTATTAACCGGATTTTAATGAATTGATGTGGAACATGAACAATAATAAAACCATTAATCAGGGGATGTGTTCCAGGGTTTCCATAGTAATTATAAACTGGAATAACTGGAGAGACACTTTAGAATGTTTAAAATCTGTTTTCAAGATTAATTACTCCTCATTTCAGATTGTTTTAGTGGACAATGATTCTAGTGATGATTCTATTAATCAAATTAAGGATTTTTCCCAGCACATCCCAGTGGAGATAGCAGAATTTGATGAAAACGAAATAGGCAGGGCTGATGTTAATGGAACAGATTCCAGTAAGGAAGATCCTGAATCTGATTTTAGTAAAAAGTTGATTTTAATTAAAAATCATGAGAATCATGGTTTTGCAGGTGGAAACAATATTGGGATGGATTTTGCCCTGGAATATTTGAATCCAGATTATGTCCTGCTTCTGAATAATGACACCACCGTGGATGAATATTTTCTGGATGAGCTGTTAAAGCTGGCCGGTAATAATGAGTCTGTGGGAAGCGTCCAACCGGTACTTTTAAACGATAGCGGAGAAACGATTGATTCGCTTGGACAGGAGTGTTACTGGTGGGGTGCTGAGGATATTTGCATGGGATCTCCTCTTAAAAATTCAATCAGTCCAAATAACACTGTCAATGGGATTGATGGGATTAATGGAATTATTAATGACATGGAAATCTTCGGTTCCTGCGCTGCCGCCGCACTGTACCCCAGTGAAGTTTTAAAGAAAACAGGATTATTTGATGAGGATTTCTTTGTGGAACTGGAGGATGTTGATCTTTCCTGGAAGATACGTTTATGTGGATATAAATCTTTCCTTGCAGGAAAAGCACTGGTTTACCATAAAAGAGGTGTTTCCGGAAGTATTTCATCACCTGATTTAATCAAAGGAATGAAAAAGGATTCAATGGTGCTTAAATGGCACCGTCAGAGTAAAAACTGGCTCATAATTGTTCTACGTTACTATCCTCGCTCAGTGATAGCCAGAGCAGTACTCAGATACCCTCATAAGGTATTTTTCACATTTTTCCGCTTGATTTATTCATGCATCTGGCTGAAGAAAACTAAGGAAACCTTTAAAATTTTATATTACAATTTAAAAAGTCGTAAAAAACTTAAACATAATCCACGCTGGGATGAGGTCTGGCGAAAATGGATCAAAAAAAGCCCAAGAAAATGTGAGAAATGATCATCAGTTTCAATCTTTAATAAATCCATTTCTTAAGTAAATCAATTAGCAATCTAAGTAAATCAATTAGTAATCTAATCAATTGGTAATCAAATTTTCTTTAGGTAATTAATTTAGTAAATCCTTTTTATACTGGTTATGTATTTATGGTCCCTTAATTTGCATCATTTATTATCTTTAGGGGAAGTATCGTCCCTTTTATCCTCTGACCTACCCTTTTCCAATGCTATTTCCCGGACTAAATGGGTTATTTCCTCTTCAATATTCTCCATTATGTTGTATATTTTGAAGATAAAATAATAACAACCGATGAGTCCGATTATCAGTATCAAATCCAGTCCCCGGCCAATTCCGGTAATATTGGCTAGCAAGGTGGTGGTGTCAGGGTAGATAGAGAAGACAATTAGCAGTATCCATATGGCACTCCACACCAGGAGCATGTTAAGGGACATTTTTCCATCTTTAAATCTTAAAAAAGTGACTATTATGCCAATTATTCCTATGATCAATCCTATGTACTGGTATAATATCATTGAAACCGTGCTCCTATTATTTAAACTGCTCCTACTTCTATTATTTAAAGCCCTAACTATTTGAAAATCTATTATTATTTTTGAAAGATGTTATTTGAAAACATTTCTAATTAGTCTGGCCAGTATTTTTAAACCCACCCTGGTATTGGTACCCTTGGAGAGTGAGTAGTCTGTGTAAATAGTGGTTACGGGCACTTCAATCATGCGCAGATCTTTCCGTCTTACTTCTCCAATTATCTCGGAAGAAACCCCGTAATCACGGGAATGAAGTTCCATTAACCCTGCTGCTTTTTGGTTGAATGCCCTGAGACCGGACTGGGAATCATCAACATCCTTACCATAGAAAATTAGGGTGATGATATTCATCACCACATTCCCGAACTTCTTACGGAAGGGCATCTCCTTGAAGTTCCTCTTCCCAATCACCACATCTGCTTCACCCTGAATTATGGGCTGGCAGAGGGGGAGAATATCCTGGGAATGGTGCTGGCCATCGGCATCAAAAGTTACGATTATATCTGATTCATGGGAAACAGCTGCTTCGATCCCGGTTCTGAGTGTGGCTCCCAACCCCCGGTTGATGGGATGTCGGTATAGACTTACCTGGGATGGATGACTTTTCAGAAAATTCCTGGAGACACGGTAGGTGTTGTCAGTGGAACCATCATCAACCACAATCAAATTGAAACCAAGGTCAATCAATTCACCCATAACATCTTTTATGGTTTTTTCTTCATTGTAAGCAGGCAGCACAATGTATATGCCTTTTTGTTCTTCAGATGAATTTTGTGGGGGTTCAGTGGTTTTCAAATCTAATTCTCCCTTGGGATTGAAAGTTAAGAGGAATTATATTAAATTTAATAATATATAATTGTTTATTTTAGTCTAATCTTTTATATTAATAAGAGTGGGTTAAACTCTTTACAAGCACTATATAATCCACTATTTTTTAAGGATTTAATTTATTTTATGGGGTTTATTCGTTGAGTTTTATGGCCAGTTCAGCCACTCTTTTACCCAGATTACGTGATGTTTGTATACCTGCTTCATCCTCAGCAGTAACTCCAACTCCTGTTCCACCGTAATGGGCCATAGGAGCACCATCGCCGACGATGATGGCATCCTGGATGAGTAAAAATTCATGGATAGCTGTAATTGTGGTTTCCTGACCACCATTACGGGAACCTCCGGTGCTTATAGCCCCTCCAACCTTATTATTAAGTTTGAAGTCCATTCTTAGTGGTCTTGAACGATCCATTAACATTTTAAGTTGAGAAGTAACATTTCCAAAGTAAACCGGGCTTCCAATGATCAGGCCCTGTGAATCCACCATTTTTTCCAGTATTCCTCCCACATCATCGTATATGGCACATTCACCAGTTGCCTTACATATATCACAGGCAACGCAGGGTTCAATTTCAGCACTTCCCAGTTTTACAAGTTCCGTCTCTGCCCCAACAGCCCGGGCAGATTGAAGGGCTTCAGTTACCAGAGTTTCAGTGTTACCATTATTACGGGGACTTCCCACAATTCCAATGATCTTGACCAATTCAACATCTCCTAAAAATATTACCTATCCTAAAAATATTACCTAATTTTTAAATATTTAATTAGAATTTGGTACATTAAAATCTTTATTTTGTTAAACTATGACTTTATTAAAAATAGTATCCGCAGTTTTAAGTAGTTGTATGTTTAGAGTATACTCTATATTTCCATCACTATTTAAGAATCATTTTTATTTCAGAATATAACCTACTAACAATTTTATATTATTTATTTATGTATATCTAATTAGTGGATCTTAAATAGCATTTAATCAAATAAAATCCTCCTGAATTAATTAATCCTATTTAAATCATTAAAATTCCATCCATCTCCATCTATCATTGTATCCCTGGGAATTGTCTAAAAATTAAAGAAGATGATATAATTTGCAACGCCCCCAATAAATCTTGATCAAACTATGGATTTTTCCAACTACGATTTTAGTAAAAATCAACATCAGTACAACAATAGTATATTAGATGAGTTTTTAGTATATTCAAAAAAAATTTTAAGAGTTTTATTGCCATGGAAAAAATCGAAACTTCCTTTTACACTCCTTTAACTCCTGAAGAAGAGGCTATGGATATAGTGCGGAAATGGTCTTTAAAAGAGAAAAAAGGAGATAGAAATGCACGTGAATGGGCCACTCTTAAAATTAAAGATTTCCTGGTGGAAACTGCCGATGGCACCTACACTTTAAAGTCACAGAAGATGAATGAATCCATAGAAACAATGCACACCACCCATGGTGCTCTGCGTGAGGCCCGTGAGAAATTCGCTCAACCTGCAGATCTCAGGGGAAAGAAGAAGGTTGCAATTCTGGATATTTGCAGTGGACTGGGAATCAATGCCTCAGCAGCCCTGGAACAAATCATCAAACCCCTTCTGAATGGTGAATTAGAACATTTAGAAATGGATATGGTGGAAATATCATGGGAGGTATTGGCTGCAACCTTGATAATACCCAGTCCTTCAGGATCCATTCATTCAGAATCTCATCAGGTGATCAAAAAAGCTATTGAAAAATACCTGATCAATAAGGGGTTACTATCATTCTCTGGTGAGGAAAAAGAAATACCAGCTAATGCCGATATTAGGGTGCACTGTGAAGATGCCCGGAAAATAGTAATGGAAATTCCCAAAAACCAGGTTTATGATGCGGTGTTTCTGGATCCTTTCAGTCCCACTAAATCCCCTGAACTTTACAGCAGAGAATTCCTGGCCAAAGTTAGAAGCTTACTTAAGGAAGATGGGGTTATTTTAACCTACACTTCTGCAGCCCCTGTACGATACGCACTCCTTGACGCTGGTCTTGAGATAGGTGAAGGACCAGCCCTGGGAAGAAGTGGAGGAACCATAGCATCCCCATCACTCAATAAAATTCCCAAACCACTGAGCAGTGCTGATGAGCGAATGATCGCCCTATCTGATGCAGGAATACCCTACAGGGATCCTGAATTAAACCTTTCGGCAAAAGAAATAATAGAAAATAGGCATTTAGAAAGGATAGCCACCAGGGGTAACTCAAAAATTGCTTCAACAGTTAAAACCCCTGTATATCTAGCCAATGATCTGGATGATGAAAGAAATTTTGATGATGAAAGAATAAAAAGAAGGGTGCTCAAACACCTGGAATCATTAAGTATTGGTGATTTGAATTCCTCAAAATCCCGGTTCCTGGTCTGCCCCCAGTTTTCAAATTGCATATGTTGCTGTGGTCAGAAGGGACCTTCTACTTCCAGGGCTAGGATCAAGGAGATGGAGAAAAGGTTAAAGATAGTTACCGATGGTAATTTTAAATGATAATTGATTCTATTAATAGATTAAATAATTAATTCAGACTAAAATTAATTTAGATTATAGAATTAATAATTAAAATTAAAAACATTGATTAAAACATTGTTTTCTAGAAACTCATAGATAACCTGTTTATTGACTGAAACTGATTAAAACGTAGTTTATTGAAATTTTGAGAGATTTTTTTATAAAGGTGATAAATTTGAACTTTGAAATTAAATATAAAGACGCCAGGGGTAGAGTTGGAACTCTTAAAACACCCCACGGAACCATTAAAACCCCCGCACTCATGCCAGTCATACACCCTGGAAAACAAACCATCCAGGTTTCTGATTACGGAGCAGAGGTGGTGATCACCAATGCCTATCTCATATATAAAAATGAGGATCTAAGGGAAATAGCTCTGGAAGAGGGTGTTCATAAATTGATCGATTTTCCAGGACCCGTAGTCACAGATTCAGGGTCTTTCCAGCTCTCTCTGTATGGGGATGTTCAGGTCTCCAATCAGGAAATAGTGGAGTTCCAGGAAAAAATAGGAACAGATATTGGAACATCTCTGGATATACCAACCCCTCCATCAGTTAAACGGGAACGTGCAGAGAGGGAGCTTGAAATAACACTCCAAAGAGCCAGTGAAGCACTTGAAGTTAGGGATGAATTGATGCTTAACTCCGTGGTGCAGGGCTCCACCTACCCTGACCTGCGCAGCAAATGTGCTGATGCACTGGGAGAAATGGATTTCCAGGTTCATCCCATTGGAGCGGTAGTTCCCCTCATGGAATCCTACCGTTATAAAGAGTTAGTGGAAGTAGTAATGGCCTCAGTGACCCATCTACCTGATTCACGACCCCGCCACCTTATGGGTGCAGGTCACCCCATGATCTTCGCCCTGGCAGTAGCCATGGGATGCGACCTGTTTGACTCTGCAGCTTACATTCTATATGCGGAGGATGACCGGCTTTTAATGCCGGGCGGTACATTAAAACTGGAAAACCTTTATGAAATGCCCTGTTCATGTGAAGTTTGTACCAGTTACACCCCAGAACAGCTGAGGCAGATGAAAAAAGAGGAAAGGAGAGAACTTCTAGCCATACATAATTTAAGGGTGAGTTTTGCAGAGATGAGAATGATACGCCAGGCCATAGTGGAAGGAAGTCTCTGGGAACTGGTTGAACAGCGTTGCCGTGCCCATCCATTCTTACTGGAAGCATTGCGAAGTCTCAAAAACTACTCCGAAGACTTGGAAAAATATGATCCTCCCTACAAGAATTCAGCATTCTTCTACACAGGACCGGAATCCCTTAATCGTCCAGAGGTGTACCGGCATCTGAAGAAGATGAGAAGAATCTCTTCCAAAAAGAGCGTATTGCTCCTTCCGCGGAGCAGTAAACCCTACTCAGAACGTCTTTATGATCTTCCTGAAAAATTCTATCGAATTACCAGTGAACAGGAAAACTTTGAAGCCAAGCAAGATAGCCTGGAACACCCTAAACAAAGTGCAGAAAGTCTTAATCAACAAATTATAGAAACTCAGCTGGAAGATATGCAGGTAACTGTGGTTGATGTGCCATTTGGGGTGATTCCACTGGAATTGGATCAGGTTTATCCACTGGCACAGAATGAATCCCCGGATAGTTATGATGAAGATTCACTTAAAATGGTGGGTAATGTTCTACAGGATTATCTCGAAGGTTTTGAGGAGATCATAGTAAGTGAAGAAGTAGCCCAAACATTCGCCCTCAACACACTTCCCATGGAGGAATACCGTTTTCCTGAACCATTAAATATAGTGGTGGATGATCAGAAAAGAATAAAAATGATTGCCGATTACCAGTTTGGGGAGGGCGCAGGGAATGGTCTTTTTGATGGAGATGTGCAAATAGTTAAAAGCAGGAAAACCGGGAAAATACGTCATGTTTATGATGGTGAAGAACTCATTGCCACTTTAAGGGCTAGTGATGGTGTATTTGTACTGGCCAGGGAAGGGGCACGTAGGCTGCACCGATACCTCCCCTACCCCAAAAATCGGGTGGTGGTTAATGAAGATGCAGAACCATTTGCCCGGGAAGGAAAAAGTATATTTGCTAAATTCGTTATAAATTGTGATATAGATATCCATGCAAAGGAAGAAGTATTGATAGTGAATGCTGAAGACCAACTCCTGGCCTTTGGAAAGTCAATATTAAATGGAAAAGAAATACTTGATTTTAACACAGGTCAAGCAGTAAAGACAAGAAAAGGAGGCTTTTAATGTTACCCGGCGCAGGTATGAACCCCAAACAACTAAAACAGATGCAAAGATCCATGAAACAAATGGGCATGGACATGAAAGATGTTAAAGGTGTCACTGAAGTAATCATTAAATTTAAAAGCAAAGAACTGGTAATCACTAATCCCAAGGTTAACCTGATGAACTTCATGGGTCAGGATACCTACCAGATATCTGGAAAAACCAAGGAAAGAGAAATCGAAACTGAACTTGTAATACCAGATGATGATGTGGACTTAGTTGCCACCCAGACCGGGGTCAGCCCGGAAGAAGCCAGGAAAGCCCTTGAAGAAACTGGTGGTGACCTGGCCGAGGCTATCTTGAGGTTAAGTTAATGGCACTTATTGCCCATCTCTCTGACATGCATGTAGGGGCACTGGCGTTTCGCGAAGAACTGCTCCTGGATGCCATTGACAGAATCAACGAGATGGAAGTTGATGCCACCATTGTCACCGGTGATCTATCAGATAATGGATATTATAATGAGTTAAAACAGGCAGCAGAATACTTGGAACAATTCAAAACACCACTTTTAGTGGTGCCTGGAAACCATGACTCTCGTCATCTGGGAAACTGTTGCTTTGAAGAACTTATTAAAGATAGGTACGGTACTCTTCAAGTTAAAAATCATGGATTTAAAGTTATTGGACTGGATAGCAGTGAACCAGATCTCAACTATGGTAAGGTAGGTCGATCACAGCAGAGGTTCATGGAAGATGCCATGAAAAATGCATCAAAAGAAGGTTTATTCAAAATCATTGCATTACATCATCATATTATCCCGGTCCCCCGTACAGGCCGTGAAAGAAATGTTTTAAGTGATGCTGGTGATATATTAATGTCCCTAATTGAAAATAATGCTGATCTGGTCCTGTCAGGTCATAAGCATGTTCCCCATACATGGATAGTTCATGAAACTGTTTTCGCAACTGCTGGAACAGTTTCTTCCTTTAAACTCAGGGGGAAAGATACACCCTCCTTTAATACCATTAATATAGATGAAGAACATATAGATATCCTCTTGAACACTGCCAATGGTGAAACCCACCCTCTGGCAAAGTATGAAAACAGGTGTAGGTGATTGATTGCAGGTAATTGTGGATGCATCTAACGTAGCCCACTTCGGAAAAAAGGATGGAAAACCCAGTCTAAGTAAATTGCTTAAAGCAGTAGAGTCACTGGAAAAGTTAGGATACCATCCTATTCTCATCGCTGATGCATCGCTGAGACATGAAATCGATGAGAAGGAAGAATTCAATAAACTCCTTGATGAAGAAAAAGTGCACCAGGTACCCGCAGGCACCAACGCAGATCATTACATCCTGAATCTGGCTGAAGAAGAAGATGCAAAAATATTATCCAACGATGCCTTCCGTGAGTTTTACGATGAATTCAGAGACATTAACAGTCGCAGAATTCCATATAGCTTTAAGGGGGAGAACATAGTAATTGGAAGTTCTGCTCAGCCGAAAAAGATCAAAAATATCCTGCAAAAAATTTCTAACCAGACCCTATCTGAATTCGAGAAGAAAGGTTATGATTCATATAAACTGAAAAAGAACAAGAAACTTTCAGGAATTGCAGTTGCCAAGGAGGCAATTGACCGCATATCCAAGACTAAAGATGAGGGTATAGACTCCAAAATTGAAGGAATGTTCATGAAAATACCCCTGTTTGATAAGGTCATGAAGATGGTGGAAGATGCCGAGAGAACCAGTGACTTCATAATCTTTGTACTGGTCAGCCCCCGCGACTACCGCGACGCGGTGAGAAACGCTGGTAACATTGCAGTAACTGTAGGGGATCGTTTGAAATTAGATCACGCCCCACTGGTGGCGGTTCGAAATGATTTATTCACCAAACCAGGGACTTTTGAGTTGAATATTATTTACTCTGATGAAATACTGGAGGAATCACCCTTTGATGTGAACATCACCATCAATGATCACGACTACTCCTTTGTTAAGAAAAACTCCCGAAACATTGCCAGCACTGTCGCTGCACGGTTAGGAACCTGGAAGTTCCCCATAGTATCAGTAAAACCGAGCATGCTGATGGAGAAACCCGGACACTATGATATAAATCTGGAAAAGGGAGGAGACAAGTAGATGGCAGGCAATTACCTGTTGAGAACGTTATTCGGTTTCCTCTTGAAACACCGGGTTTTAAGTATAGGTACTAAATATTATCCTACCAACGAGAAGGAAACAGAATATGTGGATATGGTGAACTACACCCGTACCATGCTCCTGGAAATAGAACGTGCCAACATAACCACCGAAAACATCTTTCAAAACCTTTTAAAAGAAGTTGGGCGAGGTAACATACCTGAAAACCGCCGGTTCGTTGAAATTAAACCTGCCGAGAACGATGTCAATGAATACGCCCTTTTAAGTAACATAATCATGGGAAGTGACCGCTATCTCTATGTGGAAGTATTTGGCGGTAACAAGCGGATCATCGAGCAGTTCGTGCAATTCATCAAAAAAGAAAATGGTACCATTGTAGAGATGAGTAACACCGAGATTGTCTCCCGACTTTTATCCAAAAACGATGCTATCCGGGTGGGTGTGGAGCTCATAAAGATGGGTATGGAAACCGAGATTGATGTTCGGGCTGCAGTTGGAATGACGGGAGCTGCATCAATTGAAAGATCCATCAACCTCAACAAACAAATCGGAGAAACCTCTGGAGTGGGATTCACCAAACTAGGCGGTGAATTTGCCATTGTATTCTCCAGCAAAATAACCAAACTGGAAGGAACACCAGCAGTTTATGATAATTATTTATTCATTGATGCCTTTGACTCAACCCAGTTCATTGAAGATCAGGGTCGTGACCGGCTGGTTGAGATCATGAATGAAATCAAAGGTTTCATTGAAAAGGATTGCAAAGGCAGAATTGAAGGTTACCGTGAAGGTGGGGATGATTTAATCGCCAACCTACCCACCAAAGATGCCGCACTCCGTGCAGGAATAGACTCCTCATGGCATGCCCTCAATAACGGTGCAAGATTACGGGTTGGAATTGGTAAAAGTCGCCGTGAAGCAGGGGAAAGAGCCCAAATGGCTGATGACATCAAAATATGGAACAACTCACCCGTCATGGTCTTTGATCTGGCCGATGGAATATACGCATACTACGTACCCTCCGAGTTCAGCCGTGCAGTTATTGAATTTATGCAGGAGAAAACTGGCCGGGTAATTTTGATATTCATCTTCGTATTCCTGGTCACACTTATTGGATGGAATATAGGTTACTGGGAGTTTGGACTGGTCGCCATTGTACTGGCTTTAATCTACGCCCTAACTGCATGACTAGATCCAATTTAGATTTATGTCCATTCAAATTTAGTTTATATAAACCAATTTAGTTTATAATCAATTTTAATACGGGTTTAACTATTCTTATGGGAAACCCTCACTTTACTAAATAATTTACTTGAGAATTGAAGGCTTGATTATATGAAAGAAGAATTAAAGGGAAAGGCAGCAGTTGCCCTGGTAATATCATTAATCGCATTTGGATGCGGAACCGGGGCCAGTATGTTCACTGGCTTTAGCTTTAATGACACCCAAAATACTGGTTTAAACATCAGCACACCCAGCGAATTACCTGTTGTTTACAACGTCAAAAACACAACTACCCCTAATACAACCACCAACACACAATCCACAGTACAAACACCATCATCCAGTTCTGAAGATGTTTACGAGGAACCGAATACAAATCCCACAAATACTCAAACACCCACCAACCAGACCACCAGTTATAACACGACAACTTGACCTTAACCCTGCTTAATATAGGCTAAGATGATATTAGGTCAAATTAGATTGTAAACATATTATTTACAATCTATCCTGTGAATTTGATGGGATCTTACTATTAAAACTATCATGGGTTTATTAAATTCATTTATTCATTTAGGATAAGACATACCCTAAATTTAAGGATATCATGATGGTTAATAGCAGAATAATTGTTGATATAGGTGTGAATGGAGATTAATATTTAAATAATTCTATTCATAATTTATTTGATTCATGAATATGATTTTCAAATCATTAAATTACTACAATGATGATTAGTAGGTAAGATAAACCAGATGGGTGGGATGAGTGTATGAAAAAAATTGAAGGTGGAATATGTGCAGTGGAAGGTGTAAAGGCAGCTGGGGCCTGTGAAGATAATTATGGAGTGGCGATTATTCAGTACCCGGAGAGCAGTGCTGCAGCAGTGTTTACCCGGAATAAAGTTCAAGCTGCCCCAATCATCATCACCCGTGAATCAGTTAAAGATGGGAGACTATCAGCAATTGTTGCCAACAGTGGAAATGCCAACTGCTTCACCGGACAAGAAGGTATTGAACATGCTAAACTCATGACCTTTCAAGTGGCTGAAGGTCTGGACATCCCCCAGGAGGATGTTGCAGTTGCATCCACCGGAATTATCGGTCGCCAGCTACCATTACCCATCATCAGCAATCTCATCACCGATGCACTGCGAAGACTGGAAAAATCACCTGAAGCATCACGAAATGCTGCAGAAGCCATAATGACAACTGACAATTATCCCAAGGAATTTGCAGTTGAAACAACCCTGAATAATGGAAAAACTATTCGTATCGGTGGTATTACCAAAGGTTCAGGAATGATAGCCCCTAACATGGGGACCATGCTTTCATTCATAACCACTGACATTGAAGCCACACCCAACGAACTTGAAGAAGCATTACAGAAATCTGTGGAAAAAACATTCAACATGGTGGTTGTGGATGGTGATGAAAGTACCAATGACATAGTCATACTGTTATCCAGACCCGGACAGGGAAACATTGATGAAAAATTCCAGGAAGCACTGGATTATCTGTGCAGTGAACTGGCCAGGATGATGGCCCATGATGGCGAGGGTGCCACCAAGTACATGGAAGTGGAAGTTAAAGGGGCCATGACCTTAAATGATGCCAGAATCGCAGCCAGGTCCGTAGTGAAATCACCCCTGGTAAAAACTGCCCTTTTTGGTGCTGATCCTAATTGGGGTCGTATAGTGGCAGCAGTGGGATATTCTGGAGCCAATATGAACGAAGATACCATCAGTGTTCGTTTAGAAGAAGGGGAAAGATTTGTGGATGTTGTTAATAATGGGGAGATAATGGCATTTGATGGAACAGAAGAGCTGGAACTTGCAGAAAGTATAATGGAACGGGAAGAAATTAAAATAACCGTTGATCTGGCCATTGGAGATTTTAAAGCAACTGCCTATGGATGTGATCTTAGCTACGACTACGTACGCATCAATTCTGAATACTCCACCTGATACCCATGGCATTCTTTTAAAGAGAATATTGATTTTATAGAAATATTTGATGTTTAATTTTTTTAATAAACTTCTATGAGTCTATGAAATCGTTTATGATGTCTATAAATGATAACCTATATCCTAATCGTAACCATATCCTAATAGTTCATATCCTAAAAGTAACCATATCCTAAATAGTACAATACAATAGATTAACAGTTTTAAAGGGTTGAAAAAATGAAAGTAATGATTATAGGCGCAGAAGGAATGTTAGGGCATGATCTGGAAGATATTTTATCTGCTGAACACGATGTAAGCACAACCACCATCCACACCCTGGACATAACTGACATTGATAAGACAATTGATACTGTAAAAAACATCAATCCCGATGTGGTGGTTCATGCTGCGGCTTTCACCGATGTTGATGGAAGTGAAACCAGGGCTGACCTGGCTTACCAGGTAAATTCACTGGGAACACGGAATGTGGCAGTTGCCTGCTTGGAAGCAGACAGTGCCCTGGTTTACATATGCACTGATTATGTTTTTGACGGAACCAAAGGCGCACCCTACCGTGAATACGATCAAACCAACCCAATGAGTGTTTACGGTCAAACCAAACACCAGGGTGAAGTATACATCCGTGATATTCTGGATAAATTCTACATTGTTAGAACAGCGTGGTTATACGGATATCACGGGCCAAACTTCGTTACCACCATGCTAAAACTTGCAGGAAACCATGATAGCATATCAGTGGTCAGCGACCAGATAGGATCCCCCACTTACACGGTGGACCTGGCCAAAGCCATAAACCAGCTCATAACCAAACCAGCTTACGGTATTTATCATGTTACCAACAGTGACCATTGTTCCTGGTATGAATATGCACAGTCCATATTTGAATACGCAGGGATAGAAATTGATTTAAAACCAGTGACCACGGAAGAATTCGGCAGCCCAGCCCCACGACCCCTGTATTCTGTTCTTGAAAATTACAACTGGAAGATGGAAGGATTCCCCCAGATCCGGAGTTATAAAGAGGCTCTAAAGGAATATATGGATATGTTATAACATTTATGATGGTTATAATCATTAAAAACATTCATAATCATTAAAAACATCATTTAAATTTTTTCCCCATTTATTTTTATCCGTAAATTATCTTTATTTTCAAAAATCCCCAATATTCTATTTTCAAACCCCAAATATTATTTTCAAACCTATTCTATTTTTAATTCAGGCTAATATTGAGAAATCTCTAAAAACAAATAAAAATAAAAAAAAATGTAGATTTGTAAAAAAGGTTATTCCATAATTCACATGGATAATTAGAACATCTTTTCATGAATAAATTGGAATATTCATTCCATGAATAAATTGGAATGTTCTTCATGGATAATTTAGAATATCTCAGATGGATAACCTGGATATTCTTTCCATGGCCTTTTCTGTATTTTCCAGGGTGTTGAAGGCAGTTAACCTGAGATAACCCTCACCACTGGGACCGAAACCTACACCAGGGGTTCCAACTATATGGGCCTCATCCAGTAGAAGATCGAAGAATTGCCAGGAATCCATATCACCCGGGGTTTTAACCCAGATGTAGGGTGAATTAACTCCACCGTAAACCCTTAAACCAAGATCTTTTAAGCTGTTCCTGATTATGGAAGCATTTTGCATATAGTAGTCAATGGATTCTTTGATCTCTTTTTGTCCTTCTGGTGAATAAACTGCACAGGCAGCCACTTGTATGGGATAGGAAACACCGTTGAATTTGGTGGTCTGGCGCCGGTTCCATAAACTGTTAACTGAATGGGGGTTACCTTCACTGTCAAAGCCCATAACTTCTTTAGGAACTACAGTGTAAGCACAACGGGTACCGGTGAAACCAGCATTTTTAGAAAAGCTCCTGAACTCAATTGCCACCTCACGGGCACCTTCAATTTCATAAATACTGTGAGGTATGTTGTCTTCCTGAATGTAAGCTTCATAAGCACCATCAAAGAGAATAATTGAATTATTTTCACGAGCATAATCAACCCACTGTGCCAGTTGTTCTGTGGTTAGTGCAGTGCCGGTAGGATTGTTGGGGAAACATAAATAAATTAGGTCCACTGGTGTTTTGGGAAGTTCAGGGATAAATCCATTCTCTTCAGTGCAGGGTATGTATACTAGTTTCTGGTAACGACCATCATCTTCCATGGGCCCGGTTCTCCCGGCCATAACATTACTCTCCACATAAACAGGATAAACTGGATCAGTAACTGCAACTGTGTTAAGAAGATCGAATATTTCTTGAATGTTACCAGTATCGCATTTAGCACCGTCACTGACGAAAATTTCATTAGTAGATAGATTGATTCCGCGTGGGGTGTAATCATTTTTTATAATTTCCTCAATCAAAAAATCATAACCCTGTTCTGGACCATAACCCCTGAATGATTCAGCATCACCCATTTCATTCACTGCTTCGGTGAATTTTCCGACAACAGCCTTAGGTAAAGGTCGGGTTACATCCCCAATACCCATCCGTATTATATTGGCATCGGGATTATCATTCTGGTATTTTTCAACCCTTTGGTTAATTTCAGAAAAAATATAGTTGCTTTTAATTAACAGATAGTTTTCATTGATTTTAACTGCCATATACAAACGCTCCTGCTGTTTTTATAAATAGGTTTTTTTTTATCATCAATTTAGCATCTTAATTATTGAGAAAAGTAAATCGGTTTTCAATCATTAGTCTAAATATACTTCATCATTATCTTATTGAACTGCCTCTATTTATCCTTTTTTCAATATCTTCCCCCATGAATATTTAGACCTAAAGGATTTATTAAGGTGAATAAAGGTTATCATATTATGAAGGAGACATATTTCCTTTTTCATCGAATTTAATCAATTCAACATATTATTCTCAATTTCATTAAAAACAATACGTAGAAAGGATTATCCAAGGAGAATCAACTTGCTTATATGTGATATTAATAAAAACTAGATATACTGGAGTTAGGATATATTTAATGGACAATAAAGTTAATAATTGAAAATATCAGAAAGAGAATCTTAACAGTATTCCCTGGACTATATTGATTTGATTATTAATATGAGAATATGGAGGAGTACTCCCTTTTGAGAACTAAATTTGAATCAAATTTTACTTATAACTCAAAGTATATTTATCGGGAAGAGCAATTTAATTGTGGAGAATTTAACATGAAGTGTGTTGTAATAGGTGCAGGTAATGCTGGGCGACCGGCAGCCAGGATTTTAAATTATGCTGGTCACCAGGTTCAAATAACTGATGAAAAGTTAATGGAGGAATTCCCAGAGAGCGTCCAAAAAACTCTCCACAAAATGGAGGAAGAAGGCGTGGATCTTCACCTGGGACTGGATGACCCCACCAATATTGAAGATGTGGATGCAGTGTACATTTCTCCCAACATACCTAAAGATTCTCCAATCAGACATTACTTAGTTGATAATGAATTAAAATTAATTATAAATCAGGATATCTCTAAAATTATGGACAATGCCATAAATATTGATGTAATCGGCGTAACCGGGACCCTGGGAAAGACCAGCACCACCCATATCATATCTGAAATCTTTGAAAATGCCGGATACAATGTTTGGACCTGCTCATCCCTTTCAGGGAATCTGCTCAGTGAAGTGATTGTAGACGGAATCATTAATGGTGATCACCTTAAAAGTGATATTGCTGTTTTGGAATTGCCCCATGGAACAATCCGACTTCTTTCCGAGTTAAAACTGAAAGTGGGGTTAATAACCAATATCTATTCTGACCATTTATCTGAATTTGAGGGTTCCCTGGAAAAATATATCAAAAGAAAGCTCATGATCATTCATTCCAGTGAAATGCTAATAGCCAGCTCACAGTGCAGGAACCATCTCAATGAACTCAATGTATTATATTACTGCTCACGGAACAGTGGCTGTGATGTTTCCGGTTATCTTGAGGATGGGAATATTGGGATAAAATATAAATTAAAGGGACGTGAAGGAGAATTTGAAACAAAATTCAACCTCAGGGGATATTACTTTGAAAACTCTGTTGCAGCAGCGACTGTTGCTTTAGCTTATGGTCTGAAAGAAGAATCCATAAAAAAGGGTTTAATGAATTTTAAAGGAATTCCCGGACATTTAGAATACATTGGTGATTATCATGGTCGTGAAGTTCATTTTGATGCTGCTTTTGTCCCGGAAGGAATTATTTCCACTTTAAAACAGTTTTCACAGGATGAGAAATCTGATTTGATAATATTAATTGACAATCCCGACAGCACCAACCCCAGGGATAAGTTAGAAATCGGGAAAGTACTGGGAGAGTATGCTCAGGTGATCATTGCCAGTGGATATAATGAAACAACCGGTATCCTGGACATGAAATCAGCACAAGAAGTGCTGGAAGGAGCAGGAGATTCCGATGCTCTTAAAATAGCTACAGAAGACATGGTTACTGCTGGTGAGTACTCTATTAAACATTCTAAACCTGGAGATATCATTTTACATATCGGTCCTGGGGCTATAACCAATTATGAAGATTTAAAATCCAAAATGATGAGGGGAATAAAAGAAGGATGCAAAAAATATTCTTAAAAAAGGGAATTTCTTCACGATTTCTATTTTAATGGAATAAAATTTAGCTATTATTGTTCATTCTGCTTAAAAAAAGTTTTAAAATTTTTTGGAGTGAATTCATTAATTTTAATTCTTCTTTTAAAGTTAATTGTGTGTTTTAAAGATTAATGGGATGTTTTTTAGTAATACATCATCTGACAAGTTACAAAAGTCATAATAATTAGTACAAAAATGTGTCTTTGGAAAACAGTTATTTAGATTGAAAACATGATTTAAAAAAAGTCTTCTACAAAAATAAGTTTACTTCATAAGGTGTAAAAATATGGGATATTTGATATGTCAAGAATGTGGCGGTTATTATAAACTTGAAAAAGGCGAATCAAAAGAAGATTTCGTCTCCTGTGAATGTTATGGCTCTTTAACATACATTGATGCTATTGATGATTATTTAAATGAGAATAATAAGTTTAACAAAGATTTATCTGGAGATACAGGGAATGAGTCCAGTGATGTTAAGTATGCCGTTGATGTTAAATCTGATAATTTAGTGCAGGATTCTGATTCTCCTTCAAGGACTGGTTTTGAAGGTGAACTTACCCCAAAAAAAGAAATATCCGAATCTCTCAGTTTTCCATCTTTCAGGGAATCTGAAGATATTCCCTCTGTAAAAAATAGAAATTATTATCGGAAAATCAGTTCCAAGGATATAAAACCTGATATCAAAAGATTAAAGCTCATTAAAGATGTTAATGGTGTTATTGAAGCCCTCAGTTACGATGATCTGGAGGTTAAACTGGAAGCAGTCCAGGCACTGGGAGCTATGGGTGATGAGAGGGCTTTGAAATATTTGGATAAACTAAGAACTGAAGAAACTGGTGTCCTGAAAACTTATGCTGAAAATGCAATTTTTCACATAGAATCCAAAAATAAAGGACTCAAATCCCAAAACCGTGCATATTACCGGGAAGAGTACTATAAAGGAATTACAATAACATCTGATGAAAAAAAACTGATTGATCAAACTAAAAAACCCATTGATCAAACTGTAACCACAATTAAAGAAAAAGTACCAGATAAAACATCCGAAATTCCTAAGAATAGTGTTTCAGGGGTTCAAAATATTCTGGATACTAAAACTAGAAGTACTCAAAAAACTGCAAAGCTCCCTGGAAAAACTGATGGTAAAGAAGTTAACAGTAAAGAAGTTCCTAAATTGGTTGTGCCCTCTGAAATTGTTAAAACAAACATATCTAAAAAAACCACTCCAAAAAATGATGAAACTAAGAGAATCACTGAAACTGAAGGCACATCGGATGATGGTATCTATTTCATACAGTTTCTAGGTATTAAAAAAACAGATAAACCATTAATAGGATTTATTTTCTTTTTTACAGTATCTCTAGGAATCGGAGTGCTTCTTACCATGGGTTACAAGTAGGGTGGTCGCTGAATGGTGAATTAATAATGATTATGGGAGATTTATTTACTAAGGGTGGGATTAATAACTTCAATACCATCATCCTGGAGTTTTAGGAATTTGTTTTTGTGGGTAGTGTGAACTGGATATAACTTATCGGGATTCACCTCACGTATCATGTTCAAAATCTCTTTCCCATTGGCGTGCCCAGATGCATGGAAGCATTTATTTAAAAGGGGTAAATTGAATAACTTCAGCCATTTTCGTACCTTCCTTTCATTTATTTCCATCTGTTCATCAAAGGGTTCGGTGCTGGACTTAATATATACACCATTCTCTGGTTTTATATCAATAAGTTCTTTTAACTCGAAAAAGTCACAGCGGAATATGTAATCACCAGGATCTTCCCGGAGGTCATGATAGGTCAGGACATTATCATTTTCCAGTAATTCTCTTTCCCACTTTTTGTAATCCCTGAGGCACTGTGAGGAATCAATGTCACTGGCACATAACCATTCATCATCCACACAGGCAAAACTATCCTCTCCCAGAAGACCCCAACCCTTGCGGGGCTTGTAAATTATCACATCTGATAAATCAGGATACTCATTGCTGGTTTCATTGAATAAGTTCAAAATATAGGCCTGTTTAAGGCTCACCACTAGTTCGCGTTCAGTATCCTCGGCAACTTTATAAAAGGTTAAAAGTCGGTCCAGATCCCGTACAGGGTAGTTAACCACCACCAGACCTTTACATCTATCTACAGCACGAACTGCACGTTCCTCAATGTCTGCCTCACTGATATTTTGTTCACTATCAATACGTGTACCTTCACTGATCATAATGGTGGGCTTGGATTTACTGGCTTCTTTAATGAATTTACGGGTGAGTTCTGGATGTCTCCCATGGAAACGAAGATCACCGGTGTATACAATGGTTTCATCTTCATTTTCGCAGATAAACGCAGATGCTCCTGGTAAGGAATGGTCCACTGGGGCAGATTTGAGTTTAAAGTCACCAATTTCAAACTCTTTATAGGGTTTCACAATCCTGATATCACGGTCAACAATGTTAGCCCTGGACCGCATGTAACCCTCGCCTCGCTTTTTAGGTTCTAGATAAAATGACTTTTTTAAATGAAGATACTCGGAAAAAGATGCAGCCCCAGTATCTTCCAGAGCCTTTAAAATCAGGTAAGATTCATTGGAAAGATAGATGGGGATGTCTTCTCGTAAATGATGGACATAAGCCACGTGGTCCACGTGAGAGTGGCTGATGAGAACTCCATCAACAGAGGGTTTATCTGGGTAGGGCAGGCCTACGTGCCGGAGGTAATCCTCCCGGTAGATTCCTTCTATATTTGGTAAAAGGCCTAGTTCTACAAAATCACAGATTCCATTGGCTTTTCGTGGTTGGAGGAATTCGGATAAATAATCATTGGCATGTGAAAATCCCATTCCAAAGTCAAAGAAGAAAGAACCTTTTTCATCTTCAACGCGGATTTTGTTGCCGCCAATTTCATCCACACCACCAAAAAAATCAATACTGGTCAAAGGAACACCTCTCCTTCAGAATCTTAACCCCATATTCAACTATTATCCTAATTTAACTCTTATTTTATTCCTAAAAATTTTATTATTCCTATTTTTTTTAATAAAAGTTCGTTTTATCTGTTATTAACTCCTATTATCCCTGGATTTTATCTGGCTATTATTTAAACTTCCCCATAAACATTTTAATCCTGTTTTAGATACATATTGGGATTTAAAAATATCTTTGTAATTTATTTTCATTATGTTCCTAATTACTTTTCTTAAGTTGCAGTTAATAGAATTATTCTTTTTTTATAGGTAAATAGAAATTCTTTTTTAATGTGGAAAATATTAATGGAAAAAAATTTCAACACCAAAAATCAGATATACTCACATGCAGGAGGTTTGTGAAAAATGTGTGAAGACGAAAAATGTGACTGCCATAAAAGAGGTCATCACGGATACCACGGTCATCACCATCATTCGGGTCATGGAAACTATTCTACAATTGCCAAAAGGACCGGAGAAACCGTGAACATCCCTGAAATATTATTCGAAGTTGCAGATATAAATGAGGGTGACTTCTTTCAGATACATATCCACAAAATAAAAAAACATAAACATTAGGGTCCCTGAACATTTGGATTTCCTTTGAGAGCTAGGTAAACAATTATTTAGTTGGTATGCTATTTTTAAAATAGATATTTGATTCAACAGCCGCCTTTTGAAGGGTAATCCTTAAGGTAATCCTTCAATCCATTTTATAATGATAAAATCTATCTTAATAAAAATAAATAATTTATTTAATTTAGAGTTATCCATTAATTACAACAATATTGCATTAAAGATAAACTACTTGAAAATATAATCCAATATAATGATATAATCCAATATCATTCTAAGTAAATCATTCAGTTACATTAAACCATCTGTTATCATTTCTTAGCAACTGTTAATAGTGTATCTTGAGGGATGGGAGATTTCATGTTAAAAAAAGAAGAAGATTTCATTGAAAATTTGAACACTGTAAAAAGAATTAACACCTCTTTTGTTATTGCCAGTGCAACTATCAAAACAGCTCGAAATGGGAAGGACTACCTTGAATTTAGTTTAACTGATAAAACTGGTGAAATCATTGCCAGGATGTTTCCCAATAGGGATGCTCATGATATATTTGAAAATATTAATCAGAAAAGTATCTATGCAGTAACTGGTAATGTTGATGAGTTCCCTCGCAATTCCCAGAACTTCAGCATCAAAATTGATAGTTTCCAGGCTCTGGATGAAGGGGAATACCATCTTGATGATTTCATCCGGACTTCGGGCAAAGACCAGGAAGAACTTATTGATGAAATTACCAGCACTATCAAAGGTATGGAGAACGTTTACTTTAAAACTCTTCTTAAAGCCTTTTTCTGTGATCCTGAGTTTTCTCAAGAATTTTCCACAGCACCATCAGCAAAAATTCATCATCACAATTACCAGGGAGGATTATTGGAGCATACTGTGGAAGTGCTGCAGATATGCAAAACTGCCTGCCAAATTTTTCCACAGCTGGATCAGGATTTACTTTACACTGGGGCAATACTCCATGATGTGGGTAAATTAAAGGCATACGACTATGATTTAATAAGTATTGACATTTCCAGTGAAGGAAAAATGTTAGATCATCTTTTCATATCTGCGGACATGGTGAAAGAGAAAATAAACTCATTGGATATGGATATGCCTGAAAATCTTCAAACACTGCTTCTGCATATGGTCCTAAGCCATCATGGTGAGGTTCGAAATGGTTGGGGGTCACCGGTTGATCCCAAAACTCCTGAGGCAGTGGCACTTCACCATGCCGACAACTTAGATGCCAAGGTTAAGGGGTTAATTCAAAAATTAAAAGGTTAATTTGTAAAGGTTATGGAAGCATTGAACTCTTCAACAAAAATTTGGAAGTAAACTAAAAAAGTATTACCTCTTAAGGGGGAGTAATATTGGATATGGATGATATTGGCCAGGAGTTAGAGAACTACCAGAAAACTTTGGATGATGAAAAAAAGAAAACAGCCCGTATTAATTGGGCATTGTTTTTAATCTTGATTATTGTAATAATCGTATTTGTGTATTCATTGTGGCGTTACCAAGCTTTTAATTAGGTATTAGTAAAATAAGTGTTAGTATTCCGGTCTGTTAAAAAAATATAAAAATAAAAATATAAAAATCTATTAAAAAAAATTTAAAAAAATGCAGAATTTGGGAATTCTTAAAACTCAATTTTCTTTACTTCTTGCTTTAATTTCCGGTCTTTACAGTATTCAAATACATGACCACATTCACTGCAAAGTATTACTCCCACATTACCATCTGGAATGTGCGGAATATAACAAGTGTCAAGTGAAGTTTTCTTCTTTCTCTGGGAAACGGTCTTATCTTTACAACCACATTCAGGGCAGGCCTGGTTAAGATCTTCAGATTTCATTTAATTTCTCCCTTTACTTTTAGTTTACATTTATATAATATTTTTTAAATTAATCCGAGATGTTAGTGCACTGGATTTTCCGCAAACATCATTGAATGGTCATCCTAATTGAATAATAATTCAGAAATCATTCATGATATTGGTTCGTGCATTCTCGAACGTATGGTATTATGCGAACCAATGTATTTAAAGTTTTTCATTATTTGGATTTTGAAAATATTCGAAGTTATTACATCTATATTTATTGGATCCCTAATACCGATCTGAACAGTTCTCCGGGGATCTAAGACTCCATCCTCAACTGACATGATACAGGATACTTCCACTGGAATTCCGGCCACCGTTAATTGCCTGGGCAGTGTCACAGTGACCATCGAAATGTACCCGACCAACTGGGTTTTCTTCTCCAATGGCCTTTAGGATGGGATAGGCCCTCCTAATAAAAGGGAGAGTCATTAATTTACAGTTTATGTGATTTTTTATGTATTTTCACACCAATATAATCATTCCAAACTTACTTGTGAATATTCTCACAAAGAAAAAAAAATCAATTGTCCATGAAAATGGATTAACAGTAACTTCCCCATTACTAATTAAGTGATTTACTTTAAATTTTTTAAATCATGTTTTGTTGTATTGATACAAAAAATCCCAGGGGTGTGCTGGTTATGCACGGTTTAAGAAGATTCATCATAAATAGTAATAAACATGATTTCAAGTTCAAATAATCTTTAAATTTCTTATTCAGATGGTTTTAACAGGTTAATTAAAGTTTAATCATCTATACTATCTAATTGACTACTGCAACATAGAGGGTTCCTTGTAATGGGTGAATCCGTGAGTAGTGATAGATTATAATGGTCCTAATCGTGTTTTATTTTTCAGATTTGGCCATGATTTGATGATTTTTAAGGAATTTAAACCTCCTTTGGTCTCTTCCAATCAATGGTTCTAATAAAACTTCTAAATGCGCTTTATTTGAAAAAATAAGCTTAAAAATGGCCTTAAAAAAGAAAATAGACCGAAACCTTTATATAACATGTCCAATGAACTGTTGGTGTTCAAAAAGTCCTACATCATTTATTTTAAGATTTAGGGCACGGAGGCGATAAAATTAGGCGAAAATTCACACAAGCAATAACAATTGCATTGTGTGCACTTTTCATGGTAATCCCAGCTGTGGGAGCCGCGGAAAGTTCAGATACTGAAAATACGGTCGTGACCAACGCGAGCACAGACCAAAACTTGACAGTAGGAATGACTGGAGATAATGTCACCGAACTACAGACCTGGCTGCATACCCAGGGATTTTATAATGGTAAAATCGATGGTGAATTTGGAAACTACACTGAACAGGCAGTCAAAGCATTCCAGCAGTATGTTGGAATCAAAGAAGACGGAATTGTGGGTAACATTTCCCGTCAAAGCATGAAAGACCTGGTCAATGGAAACATCGACACTACCAGCAGTACCTCAGGTACATCTAGTTCATACAGTAAAACTGGTTCAAGTTCATCCAGTAAAGCTGCATACGGAACCAGCAAATCTTACTCTAGCTCATACTCTTCCGGCAGTAGCGGATGGAGCAGTGGACAAGGAGTAGGTGATTGTTGGGATAACAGTGCAGCACTGTACAGTTCATTAACTGCATCCGGTCAGTCTGCAAGGATCGTTCAGTACGCCAACAGTTACTCATCCAACCACCGTTCCGTTGAAGTGTGGAATGGTAACAGCTGGGTTGACTATGACTACAAAAGTAATGGCTACTCTAACAGGTACTACGCTACCAGCCATGACTCATCAGCAACTGTGATTGCAAGTAGTTAAAACCCCCCTGTGGGATGAAATACATATTTCAGCAGTTGATAAGTTTACAACTGCTGATTAAACCTTTTTTTTTAAACTAATCTTTGAGTAAACTTCTTGAATAAAATCTCTGAATAATTATATGAATAATTCTAAACTGAATGATTTCTAATTCACTATTTACAAATCTTTGAATTATACCTCAACTATGTTTACAACTCTTTGAATTATACACATTTACCGTGGATTAATTATCCCCCGGGATAATTATCTCAATTGGTGATAATTATTCAAATAGGCATAATTAAAAAATTCATATTCACTTTCTCTGGGACAGATAGGGGAATGATTAAAGTGAAAACATCCCTCACCAAAAAGAGTTTTAATTTAAATAACTATTAATAATAAGATTAAAATAATAATTACAGATAACCATAATACAGATCAAGCATTAGAATCAGTTGATAGGATAAATTGAATTTTGGAAGGGAAAAAATGATAGATTATGTTTTTGGCCTGTCAGTGAGAGTTTTACTTACTGATGAAAATAATAAGATTCTGATTCTTAAAAGATCAACAGATTCTAAGACCAATCCTGGGAAATGGGAATTTCCAGGTGGAAAGGTTGATCAGGGTGAATCCTTTGACCAAGCCCTTATCAGGGAAGTTTATGAAGAAACCCAGCTTAAAATCGCTTTGGAACATGTTATTGGAGTTTCAGAACAAAACTTGCACCTGATTAGAGCCGTACATATCATTATGTCCGGTAAAATAATTGAAGGCAACCTAACTCTCAGCAGGGAACACGAGGGTTACGCCTGGGTATTTTTTGAAAATTTACCTGAATATGAGCTGGCGGACTGGTTAAATGATTTTGTAAACAACCAGAAATCCTCTAAAAACTCTGAAATTGAGGATGATGGGAATCAGGTTACCAGTACAGTCAAACCATGGATAAATTCCATCCAGAGTTCAATGGATAAAATTTTAAAGCGTTAATCTACTATTTTTAATGAATAATATTGTTTTCAGCACGTAATATTGTTTAATTTTTATAAAATAAAAGGAATCCACGATAAAAACATTTAAAACATTTAATAATAAGATAGTTTTTTAATCATAATTCCATCAAATTCTAATACCATGAACATGAGTTCTGTGTAATTTTGGTGGATTTTAAAATAGAAGACTGAGGGGAGATTACTAGTGACTTTAGAGAAACTGGTTAATGAAAGGAATTATATATTAGGGGAATTAAAAGCATATGAAGACCTTCAATTAGCACTGGAGAAGATTAAAAGGTTTAATATGGAAAATTTTAGTGAAACTACCCTGAAAGTGTATGATACCAGTAGTGATCCTGAACTGGAGGAGATCACTGAAACGGTGGTTGCAGTTAAAATCGATGAACTAACTGACTATCTTTTAAAGATATCAGAAAATATTAACCGCATAAAAATGGGTGAATCAGCAGAGTCATGATTAGGTTAATAACAGGCCCATTAGCTATGTATCCAATAACAGCCTAATAAACATCTCTTTTTTTTAAATAAACTTTTATTTTAATAGTAAATTTATTTAGATGCAGTAAAATTATAATTTTAACATTTCATTAGTTGTTTGACATTGTTAGTCACTCATTTCCGAAGTTATAGCTTTTGTCACAATTTCAAAACATTTTCAAAACAAAACTATCACTCAATTTAGGAAAAGGGGCCTATGTGATAAATGAGTAATTACTTTATATACCAGAATATACCTTCCGGCAATTTGTTATTAAAAATTCCATTTTAAATGGGTTAAAATTATTAATAGAAAAGAATTCGACCTCAATTGCTAAAAAAGGCCTCAAAATCGTTTAATTTACATAAACTTCTATAATAATTATTTTTAATTAATAAAGTAGATTTAAAGTTCTTTATTGATTTAAAGCACGATTAAAGGCGTTTTAAGTCTCATAGGGAATAATATGCCATAGTAATAAAAGAATTGGAAATCCTTATTTTCCTTAAATGGGGTTTAAATTGAGGTGATATCTTGAAAATACTAAAGGAAATAAGGCATGGCCAAATATTAAAATTAAAAAGCCCAAAATGGGTTTTAAATTAAAAAATAAGCTCTTTACATTCGTTTTTTGGAGATTTTTTTCGAAACCTTTATAAGGTATGTTGTTTCCATCCAATTGTAGTAAAAAATAAGTCCTGTAAAATTAATTTTATGGGCTACGGAGGCGGTATAATTAAGCGAGTGAAGCGAAACTCTACCTATGCAATATTATGTATGTTGTGTATGGTTGTTGCGGCAGTTCCGATTTCGGGTGCTGTGGGCGACCAGAATGTTGATACAAATGGTGAGAATTTTGCCAGTGGTTTGACTGTTGGGGTTACGGGTGCTGAGGTTCAAGAGGCTCAGTCTGTGATTGCAAATAATAAGCCTTTTGGTGAGAATTCAACTAAAATTTTAGGAAAT